>NZ_KE992760.1:0-84905 GCF_000466465.2 Clostridium sp. KLE 1755 | reverse complement strand
CTTGGCTCGTTGCTCGCGGGAATAAAAAATCTGCGGCCTGGTTTCTTTGCGGGAAACGGAGGGCGCAGATTTTTTGTAGATATATTAATTTTAATTTGAATCCGGAAAAGATAAATGTTCGTCTTTGAATTTTCAAAAACTTAAAAAGTTATCGAAGAGCTTATCCTTCGTAAGGTACAACGGAACCCTGGTAGGTGTCGTTGATGAATTTTTTCATTTCATCGGATTTCAGGACTTCTACGAGTGCTTTGATTCCTTCGTTGTTTTCGTTGCCTTCTTTTACGGCGATGACGTTGACATATTTTTTAACTGCATCGGAATCGGAGGTTTCTACGGCCAGGGCGTCGTCGGCTGCGTTCAGGCCTGCTTCCAGGGCGTAGTTTCCGTTGATTACGGCAAAGTCAAAGTCAGGAAGGCTTCTGGGAATCTGCTCTGCCGCCAGCTCTACGAATTTGATTTTGTGAGGGTTTTCCTTGATGTCGTTTACGGTTGCGGTGATGCCTGCTCCGTCATTGAGGGTGATCAGGCCCTGTTCCTGGAGAAGGAGAAGCGCTCTGGCTTCATTGGTTGTATCGTTGGGAACTGCAATTTCAGCTCCATCAGTGATGGCTGCAAGGTCGCTCTGCTTTCCGGGATATACTCCCAGGGGTTCGTAGTGGATATTTCCGGCATTTACCAGATGTGTGCCTTTTTCTTCGTTGTAGCTTTCCATGTAAGTAATGTGCTGGAAGTAGTTGGCATCCATATCGCCTGCTTCCACTACTTCATTGGGCTGTACGTAATCCGTAAATTCAGTTACTACAAGCTCCCAGCCTTTGGCTGCCATTAAGGGTTTTGCTGCTTCCAGGATTTCCGCGTGGGGAACGCTGGTTGCCGCAACGGTAACCTTTCCTTTGGATTCCACGGTAGTTTCTGCTGTGCTTTCAGCTTCCTGGGCGGCAGTGCTTTCGCTGCCCGCCTCTTCGGTCACAGCTGCCGCCGTGCTTTCAGGAGCTGCAGCATCGGTCTGCGCGGCAGTGGTTGACGCATCGGAACCGCATGCGGTAAGAAGGCCTGCTGATAAAACAGCGGCCAGGGCAAAAGATAAAACTTTCTTTTTCATAATTTTCTCCTCCATTCATCCATACATAAACATGTATTTCTATGTTAAGCCTCTGCCAGGCTGTGCCTGCAGGTACATGGCTTCAATGTGAAGCGGCTGCGCCGCTATCCGGTAATTCTTTTGTCCAGCTTCCGGGAAAGCTTCATGCAGACGGCCTGCATGATTTGTACAAGCGCCACCAGAAGGATAACCGTCACGATCATGATATCCAGCTGGTATCGGTTGTAGCCGTAGCGGATGGCGATGTCTCCCAGTCCGCCGCCGCCCACGGCTCCGGCCATGGCGGAATATCCCAGGATGGTGCCCAGGGCAATGGCAAGTCCGCTCAGCAGGGAAGAACGGGCTTCCAGCAGCATTACTTTAATGACGATCGTCGGAATCCCGGCTCCCATACTCTGGGCCGCCTCAATGACTCCTTTATCCACCTCCAGCAGGGAGGATTCCACAAGTCTTGCAATAAAAGGGGCTGCTGCCAGAGTCAGCGGCACAATTGTGGCGCTGGGGCCATAGCTTTTGCCGACAATGGCTCTTGTCAGAGGTATAACAAGAATCAGCAGAATGAGAAAGGGGATGCTTCGCATTACATTGACAAGCACATCCAGGATCCTGCTCACCGTCTTGTTGGGCCTGAGTCCCTCCCTTCCGGTCACCACCAGGGCCACGCCTGCGGGAAGGCCGATTACATAGGCCATCAGCGTGGATACCAGCGTCATATATAAGGTAGCAAAGGTACCTTCCACGATCATCATAACCGTTGCACTATTCCACATAATCATCCAGCTCCTCTACGGTAAGATTCCTGTCCTTCAGGTATTGAATCATTTTCTCCGCAATCTGCATGTCCTCCGGCAGCTGCAGGACCATCTGTCCTCTGGCTATGCCGCCCACATCCTGTGTGTCGGCCATGAGGATATTGACAGAGGCTTTACATTCCAGAACCATATTGGCGATCACCGGCTCAAAGGAGGAATTTTCCGTAAAAGCAATGCGGATACAGCGCTTGCTCTTCATCAGGCTGTATTTCCTCTCTCCCTGGAACACCAGCTTCCTGGCAGCCCTGGATTTGGGCGCGGAAAATACTTCCTCCACAGTTCCCGTTTCCGCCAGCTCACCGTTATCTATAATCGCCACATGGCTGCAGATTTCCTGTACCACGCCCATTTCATGGGTAATGATAACGATGGTAATTCCAAATTTCTGGTTGATATCCTTAAGCAGCGCCAGAATGGACCGGGTTGTCGTAGGATCCAGGGCACTGGTAGCCTCGTCGCACAGCAGGATTTTCGGGTTCATGGCGAGGGAACGGGCAATTGCCACCCTCTGCTTCTGTCCGCCGGAAAGCTGGGCAGGATATGCATCAGCCTTTGCCTCCAAATCCACGATTTTCAAAAGATCCCTGGCCTTTTCCCTGGCCTCTTTTTTCTTCATACCCAGAATTTCCAGGGAAAAACATACGTTGTCCAGTACAGTTCTCTGCATCAGCAGGTTAAAATGCTGAAAAATCATGGCAACGCTGTTGCGCACCTTCCGCAGCTCCTTATCGGTACAGGCCGACAGATCCTGCCCTTCGATCAGAACCGTTCCCCCCGTGGGCTTCTCCAGGAAGTTCAGGCAGCGTACCAGCGTGCTTTTTCCGGCGCCGGACATACCGATAATGCCGTAGATATCGCCCTTATTGATTTCCAGGTTGATGTTCTTCAGGGCTTCCACCCTGTTTTCCCTCGTCTGGAAGGTTTTGGTCACATTTTTAATTTGTATGATAGGCTGTTCCATTTTCTCAAGCCCTTTCGCTTTAGCTTCTGTCTGTCCGCCATATGCGGACAAATGTTTTCAAACCAGTACTGCAGGAACGCAGCAATTCTGCCGCCCATCTAAGGCTGCCGTCAGAATCCGGCAGGCTTCCCCGATTCCCGCGCAAACTTTATCATACCACATTTCTTCTAATCCTGTAAATAGTAAACGAGACGTAACTGTCACGCAGGCCGGCACATTTACTGTGCTGAACGCAGGAAAGTGATCCAGGACTGCCAAAAAGCATCCCTGCAGGCGATTCAGGATGGTTTTTGGCAGTCTTTGTGAAGAAATTGAACGGTTATACCGTCCCATAATTTTCAGAAAAAAGACTTTTTCATAAATCCTTCCCTGGCGGACATTTGCGGGACTTCGTCTATTCCTCGCCAAAAAGCGGGGTGGAAAGGTACCTGTCGCCGGAATCCGGAAGCAGCGCAACAATTACTTTTCCTTTATTCTCAGGGCGTTTCGCCAGAAGAGTTGCCGCATACAGGGCGGCTCCGGAGGAAATTCCCGTAAGCAGGCCCTGGGTCTGCGCAATAGCCCTTCCTGTAACATAGGCATCTTCATTTTCCACCTGTATGATTTCATCGTAGATTTCCTGATCCAGCACGCCGGGAATGAATCCCGCCCCGATTCCCTGGATGGCATGAGGGCCGGGCTTTTTGCCGGAAAGCACGGCCGACTGGGCCGGTTCCACCGCAACCACCCTGACCGCCGGATTTTTTTCCTTCAGATAGGAGCCTACGCCGGTCAGTGTCCCCCCGGTACCTACTCCCGCCACAAAAATATCCACATTTCCATCCGTGTCATCCCAAATCTCAGGACCGGTAGTAAGTCTGTGCGCTTTGGCATTGGACGGATTCTCGAACTGTCCGGGGATAAAGGAACCGGGAATCTGGCTGTGCAGCTCCTCCGCCTTCGCAATGGCTCCCTTCATTCCCTCCGCCCCCGGGGTGAGGACGATTTGCGCTCCATAGGCCTTCAGCAGCTTGCGCCTCTCCACGCTCATGGTTTCCGGCAGGGTCAGAATTGCCTTGTAGCCCTTGGCCGCAGCCATAGCCGCCAGGCCGATTCCGGTATTTCCGCTGGTGGGTTCAATGATAGTGGCTCCCGGCTTCAGCAGCCCCTGCTCTTCAGCATCCAGAATCATCTGCAGGGCAATCCTGTCTTTTACGCTGCCAGCCGGATTAAAATACTCCAGCTTCGCCAGAATCACAGCGTCTGTAACGCCTGCTGCCTTTTCGTAATTCACCAGCTCCATAAGAGGGGTTCTTCCAATGAGTTCTTCCGCACTTTTTTTAATATTTGCCATAGTCTGTTCTCCTTTTTTATTTGACTGCCGCCGAGGTATTGTAACAGTCCGGGCTGCTGAGCTGTTACGATGTTTATATTCCTAGTATTTTAGTAGGTTTATTATGAATTGACTATACTACTGAATTTTTTCAGTGTCAAGAAAATTATATGTTTTTCTTTTTTGTTATATCATGTAGAAATGAATTGGGAAAATATAACCCAAAGACCTGACAGATAGTATTATAAATAATATGAAACGGCCGAATGGTACCTGGGTTTTCTGAGGTGATATTTTTCTGAGGTGAAATAATAGAAAACATCCTATTTGAATGATATAATGTAAAAACAGATAAAGACAATTGAAATATACGGAGGGAAAAATGATACTTTCAGATAAAACATTAATGAAAATGCTTGATGAACATACCCTTATCGTTGATCCTCTTGAAATTGGACAAATACAGCCTGCAAGCATTGATATTCGTATTGGAAACACATACAGTATTGTAGAGGACTCGTCTTCAGGCATAATTAATTTGGATGATGAAATATCATACAAGCAGATTACCGCAGAAAAATATATATTGCTTCCGGGACAATTTGTACTGGCAACAACAATGGAATATTTCGAATTGCCTGATAATCTCACAGCATTTGTTGAAGGACGCAGTTCTTTAGGAAGAATGGGACTGTTCATTCAAAATGCAGGTTGGGTTGATCCTGGATTTAAGGGTGAAATAACCCTGGAATTGTTTAATGCAAACAGATGTGCCATTGAATTAAATGCAGGACGCAGAGTCGGGCAGCTAGTATTTGCCCAGCTTGATAAAGATGCATTGCATCCATACAGGGGAAAATATCAGGGACAAAGAGGTGCAACAGGTTCAAAAGCATTTCTGGATAACGTAACAGGACTGCCGGCAGTCCCGCCGACAGTCTAAAATTCCCTCGCACCCCCTAAAAACTGTGCATACAATATGGTCTTCGCCGTATTTTCCACCGCATCCATCCTGCTAAAGGCGTCGTAAATATCCGGCCCATACGTGATAACTCCATGGTTCTGCAGAAAAATGACGTCGCTGTCCGCCGTTTTTTCCACTTCCTCCACCAACTGCCTGCTGCCTGCGGGCGCATAACCGGCAATTCCTATTTTCCCAATCAGGGAAGGTACCTCCAGCACCCAGTTTTCTGGAAATCCTTTTCCGCAGACGGCAAACGCCGTAGCAGCAGCCGGATGGGTATGGACAATCGCCCCGATATCCGGGCGCAGCTCATACAGCCTGCTGTGCATGGCCGCCTCCCTGGTGGATTTATAGCTTCCCTCAATTACCGCACCGTCAAACCGCTGTCTGATTATCATTTCCGGCGCCAGAAAGCCCTTGCAGATACCGGAGGGTGTGACCAGCATTTCATCCTCCCCCGTACGGATGCTGATATTTCCATCCTTGCCGCTTACCAGCCCCTTTTCAAAAAGCAGTCCGGCGATGCGGCAAATCAGCTCCTTTTTATTCTGCATTTCTTTTATATTTTCCATTTCTTTCTTAATTTTTATTTCTTTTTTATCTTCTATTTCTTTTTTATTTTCCATATCTTTTTTCTTCCCTATTCCAGTCCATCCCTTATTTGCTTACCCACGCTCTGCCCGCCGCCTTCCGCAATCCCGTCCCGACAGCGCATAAATATATCAGGCCGCCGGGAAGAAATGTTCCTCAAGCATCGCGCACAGTGTATGGTAAACGGGCAGATGGTATTCCTGGATATCCGCCGTAACGCTGCTGGGCACAATCAGGCACACATCGCACAGCGCCTTCAGCGCCCCGCCGTCATGACCCGTAAAACCGATCACCTTCATCCCCTTGCCCTTTGCTACCCTGACCGCATTCAGGACATTGGCGGAATTGCCCGAGGTAGTCATGGCGATCAGGACATCCCCTTTCAGGCCATATCCATAAACCTGCTGTGCAAAAATCATTTCCGGGTTCACATCATTCAGAAAAGCGGTGGATAATGCAGGATGGCCCGCCAAGGAAATCGCCGGCAGCGCTCCCTGCAGATGCTCGGAAAGCCCGCCGAATTTTTCCTTTTCGGCTTCACTGAGGGGACGTTTTTTATAAAAACCCTTCATCAGCTCTCCCACAATATGGTCAGAATCGGAAGCGCTGCCGCCGTTGCCGCATACCAGCAGCTTCCCGCCGTTTTCATAGGAAGCCTTCATGATCTGAAAGGCTTCTTCAATCGTATCCTTCATTCCGTCCAAAGCCGGATATCTCTCCACCAAACGTTCCAGATAATTCATTCTTAATCCTCCTGCTTACAGTCATATGCCCGTTCTCCCTGCAGATACCGGGCCGCCTTTTCCAGAAAAAACTCGCTCCCGAAGCTCCCTGATTTCAAAACCAACTGCAATTCTCCCAGATTTGCAGTTCCGGTCATGGCCGGGACGCCCGGTTCGATCTCCTCGCCGATTTCCATCCGGTAAATCTCCAGCTCTCCTGTAACAGCCGCCGAGGTATCGCCGCCTGCCACCACCAGCCTGCGGCAGCCCGTCCGGACAAGCACACTGCGGGCCACCCTGCACAGGCAGCCGGAAATACGCTTCCCGATTTCTTCATGGGTCAGCCCCAGCTTTTGACCGGTTTCCTTGGTACGCCGCACCTTTTCCTTCTCCTGCACCGAATGCACAAGAACCATGGCATTAGAGGAATTGGAGCCGCTTAAGGCATTGACGGCGCTTTCCGTCAGACGTCTTTCCTCCGCAGCGAGCGCTTTTTCATCAAAAATCGTTTCCGTATCAAAGGTGAATATGGGATACCCCTTCCGGCGCAGCAGCTCCGTCTGGGAAATGCTCTGTTTCGTCAGACTTCCCGCAATCAGCAGCACAGGCGCTTCTTTTTCCGGTTCCAGCCTGCGATAGGCTGCGGGCAGCTCCTGTCCGATAGCCGAGCTTCCGCAGATATTGACTTCATCCGCCACCGCATCCGCCACCAGCCTCAGGTCTTCCTGATGCCGGATATCAAATAATATATAAGCGCAGCTGCGCTTCAGTTCTTCTTTTTTTCTTTTTACAAATTCCAGGCCCTGATCCAGATCGCTCCAGGTAATCTGCCCGATCGGCCGGTCAGTCTGTCTGTGCATAATATCCGGAAGGAAAGAGCAGTCCATGGGATGGATGGGATCGGTGCGAAACTGCGAATCCTCCAGCCTCGTCCCATAGACATAATGTATGCCGTCCACCGTCGTCCGCCCATTTCCCGGAAAGCCTGCGATAACCATGGAACATCCAACTCCCAGCACATCCTGCATGCTGTCGAATTCTGAACCAATATTTCCCCGGAACACGGAACAGGTTTTATTAAAATAAACATCACAGGGAAGCGTCTGCAAAAGCGCCGTCGCTTTGGCAACCTTTGACGCTGCAGTCTCAGGAGCATCAAAACGGCTGTCTGTATCAATAATAATCACATCCAGCCCTTCGCTTTCCCTGCGTATATCACAGAGGGAAATGAGGCTCTGCGGAAACACCGCACTGCGAAAGCCTCCTTTTTTAAACATAACCCCTATGTCATTGGCGCCGGTCACATCATCGGCAACAACCCCGATTCTTTTTTTCATATCCGCTCCCGTCCTATTTCCAAAGCAGGAAATTCCTGATCTTATCCTCTACCACACGTGAAACGGCCTCACCCGCTTTTTCCAGCGCCTGCCTGTCCATCTGCAGGATTTCCCGGTTGGATTTCCTTGCGCATCCCAGAGAACCCAGGAAGGCCTGCTCCAGATCCGTGGCAATGTTGATTTTGCTGACGCCCCCTCCGGGTATGGTGATTGCCGCCTGTACCGTCTGGGCCGGAAGGCCGCTGCCGCCGTGAAGAACAAGGGGAATGCTCACCCGTTCCCGGATTTTAATCAGTCTGTCCAGATCGATTTTCGGATTTTTTACCGGATATACGCCGTGAGCCGTCCCGATGGAAACAGCCAGGGTATCCACACCCGTTCTGGCAACGAACTCCTCCGCCTCCTGCGGGTCGGTATACAGGCTCTCGTCATTGTCCGTTTCTATCTTATCCGTGGCCCCTATTTTACCAAGCTCGGCCTCCACCTCCACATTTCTTTCGTGCGCGTATTCCACCACTTCCCTGGTAATGGCCACGTTTTCCTCAAAGCTTTTCTGGGAAGCGTCAATCATGACGGACTGAAAACCGGCGTCAATCGCTGCCCTGATTATCTCCATATCCTTGGTATGATCCAGATGCAGCGCCGCTTTTCCCTGATATTTTTCGTGGATTTCATAAAAACGCCGGGCAAATTCTTCTGCGGTAACATCAAACCAGTTAAATTCATTGGCTGATATCTGTACGATAACAGGGGCCTTTGTTTCCTGTGCGGCCCGCAGAATATATTCAATTAAAAAGGTATTCCTGGCGGAAAAGGAACCTACGCCATAGCCCCCTTTTTCCGCATCCTTAAGCATCTTCGTCACTGCTGTCAATTCCATAAAAATTCCTGCCTTTCCTTTGTTCCTTCCCGCGCCGCCGCTTCCGTCAGGGCAAGATAGGTTTTGTATTTTGCAAGGCAGGCTTCCCCATATTCCTTCCGGGGAGCCGCCGTTTTCCGTTCGATATCCGCTTCTTTCCGGGAACCCTCCCCGGAGAAATCCCCGGGGCATTTCGGTTCCTTCACGGCCTCTGCCGCCAGCATTGCCGCGCCTGCAGCCGTTGCCTGTGTCTGCTGTGAAAGGATAAAACACCTTCCTGTCATATCCGCTTTTGCCTGCATCAGCAGCGGATTCCGGGTTCCTCCGCCAGCAGCGATCAGGCGATCCGCATGAAGCCCTGCATCCTCGATAAGCTCCAGGATTACCCTCGCTTCGCAGGCTATTCCTTCATAAATCCCCTGGGCCGCATCCATTGGCCCTGTGGTCATATCCAGTCCCAGAAGGCCTCCGGGAATCATTTTTTTCCGGTGCGTCCCGCCTCCGTTGACAAAGGGAAGATACATGACTTTAGACGGCACCTGCCGTTCCTGCTTCATCAGGCTTTCATAAGAGACCTGCCCTCCCGCCGCCTGCAGAAAACTGCGAAGCCATTCCACGGAAGCGCCTGAAGAGGGCATATTGCAGATCCAGTAAAACCGCCCCTGGAAAACTCCCAGCTGAATCCCCCGCTCATACAGCCCGGAAAGCTCAGGCAGCCTGTCCGGAAAGCCCAGATAAACCTCCGAGGTTCCCATGGAATTGAGGACATCGCCTTCGCCCAGCCCTTCCGCCCGGGCAGCGCACAGATGATCGTGCCCGCCAATTCGAACGCTTATCTTATCGGGAAGCCCGTACCTTGACGCCAGTTCTTTTTTCAGGATCGGCCATCCGGTACTTCCTTTTCCCACGGGAGGCATTTTCCCGGTCACGCCGGCAAATGCTGTCAGTTCACTGTCCCATTGGCCCTCAAATATGTTATAAAGCATCGTCCTGCAGGCCAGGGATTCCTCCGTCCTGCGTTCTCCCGTAAGACGGAAAAACAGATAATCCGAAACGGACAGGAAACAGTCCATCCTTTCAAACAGCTCCGGCCTGCTGGTTTTCAGGGAAAGCAGCTGGTTGATGGTATATTTCCGGTGCCAGATCAGCCCTGTTTTCCGATACAGGGAAAAACCTCTCAGGGAGGCGGGAAAATCCGCTTCCTCCGGCCCTCCCTGCCCGGCGTTCCATGGCACAACAGGCGTCAGGGGAACGCCATCCGCATCCACCGCCACTCCCGCTTCCGCCATGCTGGTAATGCCTATGGCCCTGATCTGCTTTCGGTCAATCTGAGAAAAAAGCTCCTTCAGGCAGTCCTCCGTTTTCTCCCAAAGCTCCTCTGCACGAAAGCAGCGCCCCCAGCCCGGAAGCTCCCGCACGGACTGATCCCTGAGGACGGTATGGCAGACGGAACCGTCCGGCCTTACCGCACATACCTTCATATGCGTCGTACCAATATCAATTCCCAGAAATAATTCCATTGCCTGTTACCTCTGCTTCAGCCAGGCGCAGACCGCCTCCGTGCCGCTGACCGGGCTGGTCAGGCAGCGCTTTTTCTCTTCCTCCGGCCAGTTCTCCACGGCTCTTGCCATGGACGCCTGCGCCAGTACCACCACCTCATTTTCGGCAAGCAGCGCCTTCAGTTTATCACCCACCATCCGGTCATACTCCGCTTCCCGGCCTTCCGCCAGTAGGCTGCCCGCATTTTCAATCACCAGGCTGTTAAGGACAAGCGTTTCCGCGCGCCCCGCTTCCTCCGCTTTTCTGCGGATCAGCGCTGTGGTGGGATGAATGGTGGACTGCAGTGTTGCCGCAACGCCTACGCGGGTATAACCGGCCGCCAGGCCTGCCATAGGCTCATCAATGCGGAATACGGGAATATTTACGAGCGCCCTTCCCTCCTCCGCCAGCCCGCCGATGGAGGAGCAGGCGCACAAAATGGCATCCGCCCCGGTGGTCTGCGCCAGCAGCAGAAGGGAATTCAGGCGGTACTTCACGCCCTCCGTTATCTGTCCCTCCCGGTTGATTTCCGGCAGCATGCTGTCATCCAGCAGGTTCACAACTTCAACTGCCTTCCCCTGTCCCGCAGCCGCAGCAAGCAGCTTTTTCAACGTGGGTATGGTTACAGGGGTTGTATGGATTACCGCTATTTTTTTCATAATTTCTCCTCCGCATATCACATCTCTGCCTGTGATACTGCATTAATCCTCCTGTCTGTGCGCTTCTTCCCTTTCCAGGAGATCATTTTCCAGGATTTCCAACTGGCTGTGAACCGGAATGCGCACGGTTTTGATTTCAAACGGGGTGAAAGCAAGGGAAAATTCCCTGTGCAGCCCATGAACTGCAACCTGTGTTTCACAGGCCCTGCCCGCTGTTTCCACAAGGCGCAGGATAAGGTCCCCGCTTCCATCTTCCGCTTCCTTCATAACGGTCACAAGCACATTGTCCGCAGATACGCTCAGGAAAGAGGCGCTCTGGGGCAGCTCGCCCTTATGATAGGTTTCAAACAGGGCAATGGGCTTTTCATTCAGCTCCCGGCTGCGCCGTACGGTGCAGGCATCCTCCCAGCTGCCGTCATGGGGATACAGACCGTAGGTAAAGGTCTGCACACCCTGATCCACATATACATATTCCAGATTTTCATCCGGCTGGTAAGGCTCGTGATTGGCATATATCGGGCTGCGCAGCACGGTCAGGGAGACTTCCTTTCCCGCAATGCTGCCGCTGGATTTCCCGTCATTGAGGAAGGAAAGTCCGTTTATTGCCGTTTCAAGCCCCGGATTGGCGCCCTCCGTATCCAGGAAATTCTGCATGGGGTATTCCTCTCCGTTCGGTTCTCTTTGCGCCACGCCGTAAGGGATTTCCCAGCTGGCCCGCAGGTAATTAAGCTGCATCGGGAACCGCAGCTTCAGCATGGACATTTTTTCATGCCAGTTCACCGTCGTTTTTACGCGGATATAATCCAGTTCCCTGTAGATGGAAAAATCCTGGAAAATACGGGAGCTTCCATAGGTGCTGGTGACACGGATCACACATTTTACGGGACCGCATTCCACTCTTTTTACGGAAACGCCTTCAAAGCGGCCTTTCACCTTGTCAAAAATACGCACGCCATGGGACCAGGTATCGCTTTTATCCTCTATCACCACAGGCACGGCCGCCGGACCGCTGAAATATTCGGTACCGTCATTTTTCTTGTAAAGGGAAGAAATATAGCCTGTTTTTTCATCAAAGGCGATTTTAAACCATCTGTTTTCCGCCGTATTCCCGCTGCATTCCACATCCGGGAAGGTCCTGGCCGCCTCCCTTATCACCAGACGGTAGGTGCGGTAGCCAAGGGCCGGGAGCTCGGCGATAAACACAAGCCTCGTCCGTCCGTTGCTGGAGGCCAGCGACTGTACGGTCTGCAGCGGTATCTGCGTGCCTTCCTCATCCACCAGAACCTGATTTTCCTTCAGGCAGGGGGATTCCATTTCCACCTCGAATTTACCGGAAAAGGCGTTGGGATTGAATACCACGATGGGCTTCATATCCTCTTCCATGGGGATATCAATATGCCAGGATATGGACTGCACTGCCGCATTCAGCCCTCTCGCCGCCGTATCCAGCGCAGCGCCATAGCTTTCCCTGGCATCCTCATAGGCAGGTTCTATGGAGGTTCCCGCCATGATGTCATGGAACTGGTTAAACAGCACCTTTTTCCAGCTTTCCGTATACTTTTCCAGCGGATATTTTCCGCCTGCCCAGTGCTTTCCTGCAACAGAAAGCTTTTCCGCCATAATAAGGCGGTTTTCCGCCAGACGGTTCAGCCGCTTCACCTCGGAATGGGCGCTGTAACAGCCGCTGGAATGGTGGAACAGCTCGCCGGATACCACAGGCAGCGTCCTTCCGCTTTGCTTAACCGCCTGAAAATAGTCATCCGGCGTGGATAGGATCAGCCGCGGCATATCTTCGGCCCGGTTCAGCTCATGGATGCTTTCAATATTCTGCTTTGTGGGGCCGCCGCCGTGGTTTCCCACACCGTAAAAGCACATGATGCTGCCCCTGGGATCCTTGATTTCTCCGGCACAGCGCTCTATATGTTCCTTCAGCTCCCTGGGCCAGGTACAGTATTCAAAGGGAATCCGGAAAGCAGTCACCGCGGAACCATCATTGGAGGTCCAGGTAAAGGTTTCACCCTCCAGTCCCTTTTCATGACGTCCCGGACGCATGAATACGTAATTGTCCATTCCCGATTTTTTCAGAATCTGCGGCAGCATGCCGTTGTGGCCGAAGCTGTCCACGTTATATCCGGTCTGCGCAGTCACTCCCAGCTTCTCCTGAAAATACCGCTGACCGTACAACCCCTGGCGCACATAGGACTCCCCGCCCGGCGCATTACAGTCCGGCTGAATCCACCAGCCGCCCACGATTACCCAGCGGCCCTCTTTGACCCGTTCCCTGATTTCCTCAAACATGGCGGGTTCGTTTTCCTCCACCCACTCATAGTAGGCTGCAGAGCTGCTTGTAAAAAAGAAGTCGTCATACTCCTTCATCCTGTCCAGGGCCGAACGGAAGGTGGCCTTAACCTCCTGATACCCCTCCTGCCACTGCCAGAGCCATACCGGATCCAGGTGGGCGTTGCCGATCATATATAAAGTCTTTTCTTTTTCCATACTCTCTCCTGTCTGCGCTGCTGTGCGCCGCACTGTATATCAGAAAATTTATAGGTTACTCTGTATTACCGCCGTCCGGGGCCTGACAGTCTGCAAATTCCAGCAGGTTTACCTCCGTGGCCTCCCCCGCGGTCGTCCGGGTGCCGGGAAGCTTCAGGGTGAGGATTTCCCGGTGGCCGATGGTCACCGGATAGCTTATTTTATTTACCGTGAGTACACATTGTGTGTCCCTTCCTTCCGTTTCCAGAAGCCTGACTATCAGGGAATTGTCGTCCTCACATTTTTTCATCAGCATGATGCGGACATTGTCGCAGTCCCCTCCGGCCGCTCCGCCTTTTCTGATTCCTGCAAGGCTGCATGCAGTAAGCCGCCTGCTTCCCGCATGGGCGCTGTCCGCCAGATAAGAAACCGGAGAATTTATTTTAACGGCAATCCGGTAGTATTCTGAGGACGGCAGCTTCCTTCCGTGAGGCTTCAGGACAAACCGGAAGCATTGAGGCCCAATATCCGTATACTGATAGCTTTCCTTTCCGTTGTACCAGTCCGGGCTGTTGCCCTGGGCATAAATGGCGCTTCTGCAAAGGGTAATCTGGGTTCTGCCCTCCGTAATGTTAAAGGCGTATTTCCCGTCATTGGCAATGGCCAGCCCTCTGCCCTCCTGATCCTGCACATCCAGGAAGCGCTGCATATAATACTCCGCGGCATCCCCCTTCAGATCTCTTTCCAGAATGCCATAGGCCGTTTCCGCCGCCGTATAGATGCATTCCTTTCCGGTGGTGAAGGCCGCCTTCAGCAGCGTCCAGTTATGATTGAAAATCAGCCTGTTTTCCACCCTCAGCTCTTTTTCCTCCGCCCCCAGGGAATACAGCTGCTCCAGCGTGGTTCCTTCAAAGGCCGTACGCACACGGATAACCTCCCGGACTCTGCCGCTTTCCACTTTTTCTATACTGAGCAGATGGAAGGAAGCATTCCTGTCCTCATATCTCCTGCCCTGGAGTCCGCCCCAGGCATCCCTTTCATCCGTGTACACGCGCACGCCGCACGGTCCCTTCAGGGCATCGTAGCCCGTTTCTTTATCCGTCAGGGAAACCAGCGCTCCCGTAGCGGTGTCAAACCGAGCGCAGATAAATTCATTTTCCAGGGTATCCGCACAGGGATTGTCAATTTCCATGGAATTATTGAAGCAAAGGGACGGCTCCTCCTTCACCGTACGGTATACGGCAAAGCCAAAAGCCGGTACCTGCGCCCTGAAAACAAATCTCCTCCTGCCGCCCAGCGTGGTATGCCTTACCTTGGCATCCGTATGGATTCTCTGGTAGGGGATTTCCTGGTAAGAGACAGCATCCATGGATGCATCCGCAGCTATCGCCGCCGGGCCGAGAAGCTTCAGCGGGGCCTGGCAGAACCATTCCAGCTCGGCCTCCACATAATCATCAAACGGCTGGCTGTCCGTGTTGAACAGAACCAGCGGGAAGCCCTCTCCCCGGGTGGAAAGCCTGTTTACAATTCCCTGTATTGCCAGCGCCTTTATTTTGCCGGCCTGGGCACATACGCCGGAAAGCTGCATAATGGCTTCATCCCTGGCTGATTTGATGGTGGTTCCGCCCATGGTGTCATGGAATTCGTTGAACAAAAGAACCTTCCACAGCGCTTCCATTTCCCCGGTCTGCTTCCTCCAGGCCAGCTCGCTCCCGTCACCGCCGTCGGAAAGCATCGCCTCCATACTCATCAGGTTTTCAGCTTCCATCAGCCTGCTTTCCGCCAGCCGGTTCAGTCGCTTGAACTCTGAATCAATGGAATAGCAGCCTTCATTTACCTTTTCAAAAGGGCCTCTCAACACAGGCAGCTTCGTACCTGATGCGGCCGCATCCCCGGTTATCGCTTCCAGGAATTCCGTATAGGTGGAAAATTTCAGCTGTACGTCCCCATAGGCGGCAAAGGCTTCCTTATCCTTCCGGAGGCTCAGTATGCTGTTGATGTTTTCTATCGTGGGACCGCCGCCGTGATTACCCACACCGTAACAGCAGGGCATTTTATCATACTTCATGGTGCGTTCCAGCGTGGTTTCTATATTTTTTACTGTGGGTTCATGGAACCAGGTGGTATATTCCGCAGGAAGGCTGATTGCATTTACACGACTGCCGTCATCGCTCTCCCATACAAAAACCGGGGTATCCAGCCTGGGGCGCATGAACACATAGGAATCCATGCCGCTTTTTTTCAATATCTGGGGGAGAACATGGTTATGGCCGAAGCTGTCCACATTGGAACCGATGGTACACAGCTTCCCGAAACGATCCAGCAGATACCTCTGGGCATACAGCCCCTGCCTGACAAAAGCCTCTCCACAGGGAAGGATGCAGTCCGGCTCCAGGAACCAGCCTCCTGTAATTTCCCATCTTCCCTCCGCCACACGCTGCCTGATCTCCTCAAACATTTCCGGAAGGATTCCCTCTATCCATTCAAAAAACAGCGTGGAGGTGGAGGTAAATTTAAAGTCGTCAAATTCCTTCATCCGCTCCAGGGCCGATGCATAGGTAGCCTTCACCTCCTGCATCCCTTCCTCCCAGTTCCAGAACCAGACCGGATCGATATGTGAATTTCCTATCATGTAAAGCTCTTTTTTATTCATAGTACGATATAACCCTTTTCCGGCGGTTCCCGCCGCCTCTTTCTGTCTGTTTTCCTGTGACTGAATCGTTGTAACAGTTCAGACGGGGGTGAACCGCTACCATATTTTCTGGTTTCTTCGCTTTCTCTCTTCCCTTTCGGCTCTTCCTGCCGAAAGGCGGACGGCAAGGCCCGCCGGATAACTCTGCAATGTGCGCAGTCCCCGCACGCCGTCTTCCTCTCCCAGCCCTGCCAGCGCGCGGCAGAGAATCAGATACAGAATCTGCAGCCGTTCCGTCATAAGCGCTACCTGCCGTTCCTCCTTCATGCATTCTGCAAATTCCGGAAAACGGATCAGCTTCTGCAGCATGGGAATAAACTCCTTTCTGCCGCTGTGCTCCGCAGCATAAGCAAAGCTCTCCACATAATGGTAAATTCCCCGATGGATATCCTCATAATCCCGGTCCGCCGCAGCCAGCAGCATAAGCGCCCTTTCAAAAACAGGGAGAATACAGTCCTTCCCGCTTCTTCCCAGAAGATTCATATGATAAACCGTCTCCGGCATCACGCCATGATCCGGAAGCAGCTGTGCACACATGACAGATCCGGCTCTTTCCGGAAGCCCGCTGCCGGACAGCTCCTGCTCTACGAATGCGGCGTATTCCTCCGCCTCCTCCTCCCAGCCATGCCACAGACACAGGCCAATCAGCCGGATACGCAGGCCTCCTGTACACTCCTGCGGACATCCGTCCGAACCCCTGCCGTTTTTCCAGTCATATGGCGAGGTTTCCTCACGAAGCCTTTTCAGCAGAAGGGGAAGGACCTCCTCCGACTCTGCCGTCACTGCAGCCGTAACAGGAGACTCCTCTGTTTCTTCATATATAAATGGCACATCCACCCAGTGGGTCCTGGACGCGGCAGTTATCCTGTAAACCGTCTTCTCCAGAGCCTGTTTTCCTGCTTCTCCGTTTTTTCCTTCCAAAGCAGGAAGCGTCAGCGGATCCTCCGTCAGCTTTAAAAGGAATTCCCTTCTTTTTGCGCACTCCATCTGTTCCGGCAGCATGCCCTGCTTCAGGCTCTCAGCCAGCAGCCCGCCCAGCATAGCTCCCTGATGCATCAAATCCGGTTGCATACGTATGCTTGGAAACACATTATGTGTGGCGCTCACAGCCTTGCCCGCCACATAAAGCCCCTCTATCCGTCCGCCCCCTTCCTCACAGGGAAGCAGTGCGGAAAGAGGAATCTGTATTTTTACCTGGGGAGGAAGCACACCGCAGTAGATAACGTCCGCATCCAGCTTTCCTTTAGGATCATAATTGGAGTAGCAGGTATACAAAGCATCCGGATAGATGCGAAAATCCATCAAATCCTTCAGATTTACCGTGTATACTCCCTTCACATGCCTGCTCTCCCGCATGCTGACATAACCGCCGTGATCACAGGTCTGTTCCCCTCTGCGCCTTCCCAGCAATATAAAACGTGTCATATCCGCCGGATCCGCAGAAACGACCATGGAAGAAAAATTGTTCCGGTAACGGTTCACATCCGTATACTGCGCCAGGGAAGCCCAATAGGTGATACAATCCCTTTCCGAACCGTATACAGCGTCCGCCCCTGCGGATACCGCCAGATCCCCGTCGCCTGTGGCATCGATCACAGCCCTGCCGTAATATCCGTACAAACCGTCAGGCCCGGCTGCCGCAGCCCCGCAGCAACGCCTGCCTTCTGCAGTCCTCTCACAAAGGGTTCCGAAAACCATGCTGCCAAACCGAAGCTCAACACCAGCCTCCAGACACAGTCTGGCTAAAACCGTCCCGCGGATCCCCGGATGGAAATCATCCGCCCTATCCCAGATCCCTTCTCTGCGGGGAAGCCCCAGCGGCGCCGCCATTTTCTCCGTTTCCGCATCAATCTCCCGTACATCACGGAACCGGTTCCCGAACCAATAGGTACTCACGCCGCCCGCCGTGGCCGTGCCGCCCAGCGTATACATCGGCTCCAGCAGCACGGTGCGCAGGCCTCCTCTGGCCGCATACAAAGCCGCCATAGCACCCGCCGTCCCGCCGCCTGCCACCACCAGGTCGTAATGCTCCTCCCGGAGTGCCGCCGAATCCATCACCGGAAGCTTCCTGTAAATTCCCGCCTCCTCGCTACGAAGCGAGGGATCTCCCGAACTTATGGCACACGTTCTGCAGCCCTCCGCCTTATTCGCCGAAAACCGCTTCCAATCCGGCCCGTAAAGGCGGTTCTCCTGTCCTTTTGCCATCCCAGCCTTATGTTCCCCGCCTTTTCCTTCCGCAGCATCCACCGTCACCGCCGCCCGCGGCGCAAAACGCCCCAGCTGCAGCCACGGCAGCTCCCGCTTCAGCCTGCCGAACACTTCAGCCGCTGTTTCCTGCGCCTCTGTCAGCAGCCCTGCAGACCCATCCGTCTGTCCGGCCCATCTCTTACGCAATCCGCCGTCCGGCAGGGAAATGGTGAGCAGCCCTTTTCCCTCCTCCCCTTCCAGGCAGAAGAATACCTCTTTCTCCCCGCACCGTACGCTTCCCTTCTTTTCAAAGGCATCCATTCCCGGGAAACCGCCTGCCAGGACCGTATACTCATACCCCTTTTGCGCAGCGGCAACTTCCTCCTCCTGCCACGCTTCATCGCAGAGAATCCCGAACAGGCCGCCCTTTGCAGCAACGCGGACCAGCCTCTTCCTGCTGCCGGCCTCCTCCCGGGAACTATCTCTCCGTCCGTCCCTGCCCTCCTCCGGGCAATCCACGGGCCAGATCCCATAAAGCAGCATTATCCCCGCCTCCAGACAGCAATCCTCCAGAAATCTCTTTCCCTCATCCGGCCGCAGCAGCCCCAGCTTCTTCGTACGCGTCTCCTCCGGGAAAAAAGAACACTCCTCCTCCGAAAGCCGGTAACGGAAGGTCTGGCAGATATCCTCACCCAGACAGCTTTCCTTCACCGCCAACAGCACCTTCTTTCCCTGCTTGGCCAACGAAAGCGCCCGGTACACTGTATACAGTTTTCCTCCCAGCACGCACAGATCCACATCACCGATTATGGGCAGACCAGTTATTTTTTCACTCATCCCAGTAAAAATCCTCTTCCAGGTTCAAAATCATTTCCATACCGTTCTTATCCAGATAGGTAATCACAAACGTCCTCGCCTTCAGATCCGCATCCAGCACAGCCTCCAGCCCGCCGTCCGTCCACCTAATCACCAGCCTGGAATCCTCCGTCCCGGGCAGGGACATTTCCCCGTCAAACACCGGATACGCATTCCTAAACTGCATCAGACGCCGCAGCCGTTTCACAACAGGCTTTTCCACCGCTGCCTCAATCTCTTCCACCGTATAATTATGCCGGCTGATATTTCTGTCATAATTGGTCCGCTCCATCAGCTCATAATCATTTTCCCCGGCCAGCAGCCCCATATAATATACCTGCGGTACACCCGGCGTAAAAAACTGAATCGCCCGGGACAGCAGATAACTGTCGTCATCCTCACCCACTGCGGAATAATAAGAACAGTTAATCTGATACACCCGCTTTTCTCCCAAAGCCTTCTGACTGTAATCCCATTTAAAATTCGCCCCATACTTTTCCGTCTGAGCAATTACCGCCTGCAGCTCCTCTTCGGAAAGCAGATCCTCCACATCCACAGTCCCCAGCCCGTCATGCGTATCCAGCGTAGTGTGCTGATCCCTTGGACAGATGGAAAGCCAATGCCTGATACGCCTGCTGCTCTGACTGTACAGCGTATGCAGTACCATCACCGGAAGCACAAAATCATATACCGTATACCCATGCTCCGCAATCTTCAGCTGCACCGTATAATGATCATGAATCTCCGGCAGCATAGGTATTCCCTTCTCATCCAGAATCCCCTGCACACGTTTCATCATATCCCACATTTCCGGTTCAATAAAAAAGCAGGAGGTATTCAGCTTCTTCGTGGCAAACGCAAAAGCATCCAGACGGATCATCCCCGCTCCCTGCTCCATCAGAAACCGCAGCGTACTCTCCACGAATTTCCATGCCGCCTCCGATTCCAGATTCAGATCCATCTGCTCATCGTCGAATGTACACCATATTTTTTCCGTACTTCCGTCTGCAAAACGAATCTCCTCGCAAGGCGCGCACGGCTTCCTCTTATTCAGCAAATCCACCTGCTCCTGCGTAGGCTCCCCGCCCGGCCAGAACTTTTTAAACCGCAGAAACATATCCGCATATTCCGAACTCTCATGCTTCTCTATAAAATCCAGGAACTCCGGGCTCCTCCGGGAAAGATGATTGATCATAAAATCAAACATCAGCTCATACTCTCCCGCCAGCGCCTTCACATCCTCCCAGTCCCCGAACGCCGGATCAACCTCCCTGTAATTCACAGGCGCAAACCCCCGGTCCCCCGAAGAAGGAAAAAACGGCAGCACATGAATCCCATTGATCTCCCTCTTAAAATACCTATCCACCACCCATTTCAGCTCCTTCAAATCCTTCCCGAAGCTGTCTGCATACGTAATCAACATAATCTTATTCTTCATAACACTCTATCCCATCCAATCCCAAATAACCCAACCGATTTCTATCTTTTATTATTTTTCACTTCTTATCTTTTGCCCTTCTCCCCTTCCAACAACCTCCGGCCCCGGTTCGTCCTGTTTTTATCCGGCGCAGCCTTGCAGAGCTATGGGCCTGCGGTGGGGCGCCGGGTAAAAACAGGACGAACCGGGGCCCCACTCATCTAATACCTGTAGGTTTCGAAGAAGGTCTTAAACCAGGGATTATAATAATTTCCAAAAGCCATTTTCGCTTCCTTCAGCCGTTCATCCGCATCCGCTATCAGCTGCGGATTCACATGCCCGAAGGTATAAAAATCATAATGTCTGGAGGTGATTTTATCCAGCGTCTCCCGCCATGCTTCCTCGCTGGAACCGATTTTCTCACTGAAGCCGCCCCAAACAGCGTCCCCCGCTATCAGCAGCCGGTAGTCGCCTGCCGTAACCTCAAAGCTTACCGATCCCATCGTATGTCCGGGCGTATACAGCGCTTCCACCGTAAAGCCCTCCCCTTCCCAGGCATCGCCTTCCGCAATCAGCCCATCCACAAGGCAGGGCACGGACTGCGTTCCGTACAGAAGCGCAGCGGAAGTTTTTACGGAATTCCCCGCTTCCACCTGCTCCCGATCCAAGGCATGGAGGAACAGCCGGCAGCCGAATTCCTCCTTCCAGAGATGCGCCGCCCCCACATGGTCGTAGTGTCCATGCGTTCCCAGAATAAATTTTATCTGCGAAGGCTCCACGCCGGCCTTTCTGATATTTTCTTTCACCTGCTCATATCCTTCCGGCGTACCGCAGTCTATGAGGAACCATCCGTCCTTCCCCTTCAGCAGAGTAACCGTGGCATCAAAGAAATGGGTCAGGCTGGGGCCGCCAACCTGGTATATATTCGTTAAAAGCTTCATATCTGATATTCCTCCGTATCCAACTTCATCTGCACGCTGAACCGCTCCGCATGCCGGTACAGATCCTGATAAGCCTTGATTCCTACGGAAACCGCCGCGTAATCCCCAATCAGCTCACCCAGGCTTGCCGGAACGATTCTGCATGCCTTTCTTGATACGGGAAGCGCCTCCTGCTCCAGCGCTTCCCTCATCTTTTTATCCAGTACGTTTTTCTGCCTGGCGTAAATACTGCCAATCACTATCATTTCCGGATTCAGGATATCGATGAGCACGGAAAGCCCTCTTCCCAGATAGGTTCCCACAATATCAAAAATCTCCGCCGCCAGCTCGTCTCCCTGTTCCAGCGCCTCCGCGATGGACTTGCAGGAAATGCTGTCAAGCTCCGCCTCGCTTTGGCAGAAAAGAGGCGTTTTCCCTTCCCGAAGCGCTTCCTCCGCCATCATCCGGCCCAGCTTGGCGATCCCGCCGCCGCTGCAGAAGCCCTCAAACGATCCATACTTTCCGTAACCAAAGGGGCCTTCCTTTTCCATCCTGATATGCCCCACTTCACCGGCCATGCTTGTAGTGCCGCTGTACAGCTCATTATTTAGAATCAGCCCCGCTCCCATACCTGTCCCGAAGGTAAGGAATATCATATTCCTGCAGCCTTTTCCCGCTCCCATGCTCCATTCCGCCAACGCACAGGCATCCGCATCGTTCTGCAGCATCACCGGCACGCCGAAGGCCTTCTTCAGCGGTGTGTACACATCCGCCCTGTCCCACCGGGGCAGGTTGGGAGGCGACAGTATCAGGCCCTTTCCGGCATCCAGCGGCCCTCCGCAGGATATGCCGATGGATGTCAGCTTCCAGTCCGGGTTCCGTCTGAATCTTTCCCGGATGATTTCGATAAAGCTTTCCATCGCCCTGTCAAAATCCTCCGTCTCGGTCTCCATCCGCACTTTATCAAGAAATATGATATCGTCGGAATGCTGTCTGGCAAAGGATACCGCACACTTCGTTCCTCCTATATCTATTCCTACCACTACCTGCATTGTGTTACCTCCTGATTTTCCGATATTCCACATTCAGCGCCTGGACAGAGGCTTCCTTCAGCTCCCCTTCTCCGGCTGCTATTCTTTTTTCTCCCGGCAGGAGCGTAAAATAATTCTCCTTCCAGTACACGGGATTCCCATCCTCCCGGGTTAAAAACAGGAACAGCGCCGCTGTTTTTCCCAGGTTTTCTATTTCCACACCCGTATCCAGGCACGCCATTTTCAGCTCTGGCTCCTCCATTCTAAACACCGCCCCCAAATCGCATTCCCTGGTAAACAAATATTCATTTTCAGCAAGGACAGTCCCGTCAGTCTTCCTGCGCAGAAAAAGTCTGAGCAAAAGCAGCTCCTCCTCCAGCTTTTCCAGCGGCAGGCGGATGTTCCCTACCTTGGCGGCGCTCATAGCGGCTTTATCACTGGAAAAGCATTCTGCCATCAGTGTTCTGCCGTCCATGGCATATACCTGCGCCAGTACTTCATAGCCTCCGGGAGCAACACATGCTTCAACGTTGGCCGCCATATAAATATCCGCCTCCAATGCTTCCTGTCCATAAAGAGAAGCACTGTCAAAGGATGCATTTACCAGATAAGGCGAATATACCTTTTTTACACCATAATAGGCCGGCTTGGGATTACCGTAGTAATCCAGGGAGGAGGTACAGTACAGATTGGGATATGGTTCATTAAACTGCCAGGGAAAGGTGCCGCTGTTATGAAAAGCCCTTCTTCTGTTGCACTCTACCGCATACTTCAGCCCTTCATACTGCATGAACTGGCTTCCCTTACGTATTTTCTCTATTTCCTTTAAACCGCCGAAGGTTTTCTGTACCAGAGGCTCATTATTCCACCAGGCTCCCCTGTGGAAATAATACGCATTATCCTTGCTGGCCGGAAGGAAATGCTCCGGCGCCGTGGTTTTGCGCAGCGCCTCATAATTCGTCATTCCCTCCACACCGAATTCGGAATGCAGCATGCAGGTTCCCTGATTATACAGCTCACAGTGTTTTTCCAGTCCCTGATGCTCCCAGGGTCCGTGCACATCCAAAAGCTCTCCCGGACATTTCTCCAGATTTTCAAAGGAATTGAGGAATACGCCGCCCGAAGGGGATGTGGGCAGCCATTTTCTGTCCCTGTCCAGCCTTTTTACCTGTTCTCCCATCACCTGCAGCAAGGGATGTTCCTCCGAAAGCGGCATCCCGGCTTCATCCTGCAGTTCATTTCCTCCACACCAGACCGCGAGCGCTGTAAATCCCCTCTTCTGTCTGATAATGGACTCTGCCTGCCCTCTCATCAGCTCCTTATAGGCTTCGGACACCGAAGGCGTATTATCGATTCCTGAACTGGAAAGAATAAATTCCTGCCATACAAGGATTCCCGCCTGAGCACACATTCGATAAAAAATATCGCGTTCTATCAGGCCGCCTCCCCACACACGGAGTATATTCACTCCCGCCTCCCTGGCCAGACGGATGAGCCGGGCATAGGTATCCTCCGGGACGGCGCCGTACATCACATCTGCAGGCACCCAGTTATAACCATTCATATATACTTTTCTTCCGTTCAGGCAGAGTGTGAAGCTTCCTGTTTTTGAGGCTGTCACATCCCCCCTTCCCGGAACCGTTTCCTCGTTTGGGAGAAATTCTATCTTCCGTATTCCCCATGCCAGCGTACGTCTGTCTGATACTTCACCCAGACGGTCAAGCAGCCTCACCTCCACCGGATATTCATAAGGCTCGCCCTGGCCATTGCACCACCATAGCCTTGGATTATCTATATGCAGCACGACCGTACACCGGCCGTTTTCCAATATCCCCGTAAAAGCATGCTCTCCGAAGCGGCCCTCCAGCCTGCAGCCCTCCGTACCCTCCGCTTCCACCTCGATGGACACCTCCGCTTCAGACATTCCCTCAGACAAAGAAGAATGCAGATATACATCTGTCAGCCTGGCTCCCCCGTTCACCAGAAGATATACCTCCTGCCAGATACCCTGATGTATCATCCGGGGACAGAAATCCCACCAATAGGTCATTCTTGATTTATGTGTGGTCACCAGACTCGTCTTTCCTACCTGAGGCTGTTCAAACGGTGCAGGTTCCAGTACTACGGCCAGCAGGTTATTGCTGCCATATTGAAGTCTTTCACTGATGTTTAAGCTCCAGGGAACAAACATCCCCTCCTGCTTTCCCAGCGATTCTCCGTTCAGAAAAATCTCCGAGCTATAGTCAATTCCTTCAAATACCAGCGTTATCTGTCTGCCTTCCAGTTCCTCCGGAATATAAAATTCTTTTTTATAAACCCAGGTTCTCTCCGGCGCCCATTCTGCCAGCCTGGAATTCAATTCATAATACGGGTCGGGAACCAGCCCGTTTTCCATCAAATCATGCAGTACGCTTCCCGGTACACTGGCCGGATACCACCAACGCACATCCGGACTTTCCTGCTTTACCGAATCACGCCAAATCCAGTCCATTCCCACAAATTCCTTCATTTTCCAGTCCGTGCCGCCCAAATCAATCCTGTCTGCGGGTCTTATCAGCTTTCCATTCATATTCCGTACTCCTTTTTGCTCCCGGCTGAAACCGCGGGTATTGACTGTCGATATCCTTTTAAAAAAGAAGCTCCAAAGCTGCTTTTGCAGCCCCTGCCGCCGCTTCCTCCTGAAGTTTTCCAAAAATTACAGGCATGCCGAACCTTTTTGCTGTTTCCTCCGCCATAAGCGGATTCAATCTGATGCCGTTTCCGCTGGCTGCAATTTCTGACCGCCCTTTTCTGATTTCTTCCGGAAAAGCGGCATACATATTGTACAGCTCCTCTGCCATCCCCTTCACATAGGCCCGAATAAAATCTGAAGCATGCAAATTATCAAAGGAAATATTGTGCACGCTCCCCTTTATGCCCTGATTTCCTCTCACCCCATAAAGAGAAGGATTTATTAAAAGATCCGTATCCTTTTTTTCACTCCCGATTCGTTCCATCTGGTCAAAAGCCTGTACTTTCCGGCCCGTAAATTCGTATATTATTTCCTCAAAAAAAGCGGCCAGTTTTTCATAAACCTTCCCGCCATTCAATGATGCCCCCACATAAAGAAACCCCTTGTGAAAAAACGGGCGGATATCTGCCGCCGCATCCGGTATCAGCCGCCTGTCAAACAGGGATACCTGTGAACCTGTCCCCACATTTATGCTTATCTGCTTCTCCGGCCTGTCCAGCGCGCCGTAAAGGCTTGCCTGATTATCCCCAAAAGCACAGCTTACCGGAATTCCCCTGTATAATCCCGCCGCTTCCTTTTCTCCTGAAAGCAAAGGATAATATTCGGCCGCCACGCCTGCCATACGCAGCCTGTCCCGTTCAAAGCAGCCCTCTTTCAGAGAGAAACCGCCGAAGCTTGCCGCAATTGACTCGTCTGTAAGCGGCTGTTTCCTTCCTGTCAGACGCATGGCAGCATAATCGCCTATATTGGCAATTGCAACTGCTTCCCCGGGTATCATCCCATTCCGGGACAGGAAAAAATGGGTTACGGTTCCATACCCCGAAAACAATGGCATTCCTGTCCTCTTGCTTAAATATGCCTCATAGGTTTCTCCGTCCGCCATAAGCTGTTTTCCCTTTTCATCCTTCCAGGTATAAAAAGGGGACACCGCACGCCCTTCTCCGTCCACATAGAGAATTCCATGCATCTGGCTGGAAATGCCCACGGCAGATACACAATCCGGGCCATAACCGCTGTTTTCCGCTTCTTCCAGCAATGAATATATCTTTTCCATAATCGCTTCGGGATCCTGTTCAAAGGTTCCGTGAAGAAAAGCATTCTGCCTGGATGCGGTAAATAACAGCCTCTCCGCTCCTTCCTCATAACAAACCAGGCATATGGAGGTTGTTCCAATATCTATTCCAAGTGATTTCATGGCAGTTAACGCTCCTTTCAGATTCCGGCTGCTTACTTTCCCGCAGCCTTTCCATCGGACATATCAGCCCTGCTGCTGTCATTCCCTTTCCAGAAAATTTCCGCCATATGATATTTTTTGTCAGGCCCGCAGTTTCCCGGCTGCGCATGATACAGACAGGCTTCGGAACCTGTTATCGTTTCCTTTTCCAGCATTTCTTCCTTACCATCATACAAAAACCTTTCCGGTTCCCTGCTACTGATAAAACCAAAGGTCCCCTCCTCAGAAAGGATTACGGTCTGCCGCCCTTCCTCCTGCAGCACAGCTTCCACACAGCCCGGGCCAATGTATTTTTCCAGAATACCTAACGGAATAAAATCTGCCGCAGGAAGAACAAGGAACAGCTCCCCATCATTGGGTGCAAGCCTGAACTCATAGCTGTGCGCTTCTGAAAGCAGGGCCGCTTTTCTTTCCCGATAGCTGTACAATATCCACTCTTTACCGGCAAGCTCCGGAATATCACTGACTTTAATCCGTCCTTCACATACCCTGTCTTCTTTATTAATATTAAGGGCCGTAATCACATAATTTTCATGATAGCGGTTAAACAGCTTCAGGACATGTGTCGTATCCACCGGATTTTCAAACAGGCAATCCACAGTGGGCATCCCCACCTCTTCACAACGGATCAGCCTGCCGTCTTTTTTCATCAGCGGCGCAATAAACCTTCCATCCGTACGCCCTACTTTGTCGCTCGTATAAACCGGGCCGCCGCTTACGGCGCGAAGTATGGAATTCTGCCAGTTTTCTTCATGATCACTCCAGAACATATCCCAGTCTCCCCAGAAAAACTGTCCCTGCAGCAAAGAATTGTAGCCGTTCTGAATTGCATGTTCCCTGAATCCGTGGGGCACGTCCGGTACAAAATCATCACTGCTTCTGGAAATTGCGCTGCTGGGCCGGTTCCACATATCCTCCCCTGCCATCCCCATACAGTTAATAATCCGGTTGTTAAAGTGCAGCGCCGCCGAAGCATTCAAACCCTTTTGAATTCCGGCCGAAGCTCTGCCGTACTCCTTTCTGCCGGCATAAAATAAGGAAATTGCACTCTGACCGTCGACCTTGACAAAATCCACATCACAGCTGTTTTTCAGATAGCTATGCCAGGTATCATAAAATGCAAAAGCTCTGCCCGGCTCCGTATCAGGCACGATCCTTCCATCCTCCAGTGTCCTGCTTTCATCTCTGAGTTTCCGGCCGGCACTGCTGTCCTTCTCTAATCCGTTCCAGTAACCCATTACCGCATGCCAGACGCCCACCTGCTTTACATCATAATCCTGTTTAATTTCCCGAATACACGCCCCCAGTCCGTCCGGGAATTTATCCGCATCCGCATCCAGTCCCTTCAGAACCTGTTTTTTATAATCGGCATCCAGCCAGCCGTCATCTATAAGCACCCATTTTGCAGGAATCCTTTTGTCTTTCAGCTCCTGCATTTTCTCTATAATCCCTTTATGTGAAACCTCATGATAAAAAGCATCCCAGCTGCACCAGCCAAAGTATTCAAACATTTCCGGATAGGTTCTCTCCCGTCTGAACATCTTCGTTTTTCCAAGCAGCGCAAGCGCTTTTTTCACTGCCAGCTCACAGCACTGATAAGGATTTACCCCTGATGCCATAACCAACCCCAAATCATCCACACTGCGTTTATTAATGCAGTTGGAGGCTGCTGTAATTCGAAGCTCCCGGCCCGCCCCTGCAATATCAGTGCGGTATTCCTCCCCGCACACAGCCAGTATGGCAAGATAACCAGCTTCCCCTTCCGCAATCAAAAGCTGTGTCCTTTCAGGCACCTCTTCGCAGCTTTCGGGAAATGCCGGACGTATCCACCAGTCCTTATGCTGGTAAATAGCAATCATACGTTTTACTCCCAACAGCTTCATCCGGTAGCTGACACCCTTTCGGGCATCCAGGAAAGTCTGCGGTCCGAAAAAAGGTTCTTCCGGCTGTTTCCTGGCATGAAGATAAATTGCAGCGGTACTCTCATCCCCCAAAAGCTGCAGCCCGCTTATAACCGGCTGGATTTTCCCGGAAGCGTCTGCCTGTTCTTCCCCGGTATCCGCCTGTGTTTCCAGACTTACCTTTACGCCTTCTTCCGTTTCCAGAACAATTGAGCTTGATACAGGGAATTCTTTTCCGGTATTATTTCTAAACATGTTTTTTCTCCATTTCAGGTATTCCTGGAAAATACTTCGTTAACCAATTCATTAAAGAAATTATCAGCAACAATTTCGCCTGCGCCTATAACTCCCGCATTTTCTCCCAGCTTTGATATCGCAAGGAGGTTTTCCTTAGCACCCTTTACCTTCCTTGCATTTGCCACATTTGAAACAATATCAAAATATCTGGGATATTTTTGTATCAGGATCCCTCCCAGGATAATAATCTGAGGATCCAATATATTTATGAGATTGCTGATGGCAACTCCCACATAAAAGGCGGATTGATTCAAAATAGAAATCGTCAGCAAATCCTTCTTTTCCGCCATTTCAAATACATCCTCAATCACCAGGCTCTCTCTCTTTTCGTAGAGAGGATGCCCCGGCTCCTTTACCAGCTGGCTCTTTAATTCCCGCAGCACCGCGATTCCTGAACTCATGGCCTCAAGACAGCCCCGGTTCCCGCAGTTACACAGCGGACCATTGATATCAATTGTAATATGTCCGAACTCACCTGCGATGCTGTTGGCGCCAATATTTAACTTTCCATCTATTATCAAGCCGGAACCAATACCCATATCCACATCCACATAGGCAAGGTCATAGCAGTCTTTTTCTTCTCCATACCAATATTCACCGAAAGCGATTACATTGGTATCCTTCTGTACGTAAACACTGCATCCGCATTTCTGCTCCAGTATTTCCTTCAAAGGCAGATAGTTCAGCATCGGCATATTAGGCGGCGTCATAATCACACCGGTCTCCGTATCCACCGGACCGGGGACACCCACACCGATTCCCAGAACCTTTTCCTTACCGACACCGGATCTGCGGATTATATTTTCCACAGAAGCAGCCAGCATTTCCACAAACGCGCTTTGATTTGGGAACTCCTGCTGCATGGAGCATCTTTCTATCTCAAGGATTTCTCCCCGAAGATCCAGCAGTGCAATGCTGGTTACAAACTTGTTGATATGTATTCCTACCGTATATCTGTAGGTTTCATTGACAGCATAGGTGACCGCACGTCTCCCCATACCGCCCGCTTCCATTTCATCACACCGGATCAGCTGAAGCTCTTCCAGCTCCTCCAGTATTTTTTTGATTGCCATAAAGGTAAGTCCGGTAACCGAAGCCAGCCCCGCTTTGGTTGCGGTTCCATTTTTTCTGATGTAATTCAGGACTGTCCTTCTGTTAAAATTTTTCAGCTGTACCTGATTTGTCTGTTCTCCCATCTGCCCCTCGCTCCTTTTATCATTTTCGGACAGGAAGCGCAATCGCTTCCTGTCCAAACTTCTTACTCAGGCTCCGGATAATCAGGCAGATTATTCAATCGTAACTTCAGGATACTGGTCACGTAACTGCTTTTTGAATTCTTCTATAATGCCATCATTATCCAGGCCGGCTTTAATTCCGTCTGTTGCTACTTTCTGGAACAAATTCTGTGTTGCTCTTGTATATTTATCGGGTGTTATACCAACAATTTTATCACAGATTTCACTATAGGTCTTCAGCAGATTCTGTCCTCCGAAGTCTTCTGAGGAAAATCCTTCCGCAAGCTCATCACATACTTTTTTGCTTGCAGGAACCTGATTATACTGTTCCATATTCAGCTTCTGGAAATCATCGGAAGCAATATAGGTTAAAAAGGTTGCAGCCAGATCCTTTTTCTCTGAATCATTGTATACGCACGTACCGGTAACGCCTTCATAAGAAGCATTAAAGGGTGTTGCAATTCCCACATTTCCTTTATTGGCATCCCAGTCGGTAAAGAAATCCCAGGAAGGCATTACTCTGAAAAGAAGTGTCCCGTCATTCCATGCCGCAGCCCATTCGGATCCCCAGCTGCCCAGCTCAGCATTTGCCTTGCTGCCGAACATGGTGCGCATATTGTCAATTAAACCAGTCCAATCATCGGTTATTTCCAGTTTACCGTCTCTTACAAGCGGGTCAAAGGAGAAGGCATCCACCTTAACCATCTCGGTAATATTCGGCCAAAGCTGTACTGTGCCATTGGATTTTTCATAAATCTCTTCGCCCTTTGCAATTACTGTATCCCAGTCGGTAAGCATTGCAGAAATTTCATCCGGATCACTTGTCCCAAGCCATTCTTCGCAGGCGTCTCTCAGATACCAGAATCCAACCGGCGAAGACTGGAAACACAGCGCTTTAAACTTTCCATTGGAATCCTTCATTCCTGCGGTCTGGAAGTCGTAGAAGTCTTTTGTCAGCTCTTCAATATTCATATAAGACAGATCCGCAATCAAATCGCTGTCCAGGAATTCGTACATATAATTTTCTTCCAGGTCAAATACATCCGGCACATTATCGCCGCTCTGAAGCGCTGTCAGGATTTTGGTTTTATATTCATCACCGCCAAATACCTGAAGATCAATCTTCACATTGGGATAAACCTCATTGAATGCACTTACCAGATTATTTGCACTGTCCGTATAGGTCCAGTATGTAAATTCTCCTGTTACGCTTGCAGGATCAACTTCCGCAGCGCTCTCTGCCGTCGTCTCCGCCGCAGCCTCGGAAGCCGCCGTACTTTCTGCTGCAGGCGCGCCCTCTGTATTGCTGCTGGTGTTCTCTGTCTGTGCGCTGCTTCCGCATCCGGCAAGGACACCGGCCAGCATAGCGGCGCTCAAAAGAACTGACAATAATTTCTTCTTCATAGTAAAACCCTCCTTAAATATTGTTTTGTAACATAGTTTCTATATTCATCAGCACTGTAACTGATTAAATATCTTTTAAAGTTCTCTCTGTTTATCCCTTTACCGCTGCCCCGATTGAAATTTTTTCCATAATAATCTTGGATGCAAAGCAGAATACGATAACCATAGGAATAATGGAAACCAGCATACCCACATATTGCGCTCCATAATCGGCATGTGTTGCATCACGCACCGTTGCAATCATCAGAGGGAGCGTAAATTTCTTTTTATCATTCAATACAATCAAAGGCGTAAGATAGCTGTTCCAGGTTCCGATAAAAGTCATTACCCCCTGGGTAACGAGCGCCGGGATTACCAGCGGAAGCACCAGCTTATGATAGATGGTAAGTTCTCCGCAGCCGTCCATGATGGCAGCTTCGATCAGTTCATTGGGCAGCGCCCCGTCAATATACTGTTTATAAAAGAACACTGCAAAACAGTTGGCAATTGTGGGGACTATCAGTGTAAAATAACTGTTCAGCAGCTTTAGTGCCTGGATTTCTTTATAGAAACCGATAATCCCAAGCTGTCCGGGAAGCATCATAGCTACCAAGACGACGGAGAACAGAAAATTCTTTCCCTTGAAGTTATATTTCGAAAAAGCATACGCCGCCATCATCGTAAAGTAATTCTGTATTATGGTGACAGCCGCTGCCAGTATCAGGCTGTTAATGATTCCTCTGTACAAATCAATATTCTGTGTCAGACGCTCGAAATTTTCCTTCAGATGCGTGCCGGGAAGAATATTGATTCTGGCAACGATATTGTAATTGTCGTGTGTGGAAGAGATAATCATGACAAAAAAGGGATAAAACGCCACAACCGCCACCAGTATTGCGAAGAGATATATCAGCCCCCTGCTTATAAAACGTTTGATTTTAGTTTGAATCACAAGATTATCTTTATTGTCCATCAGGCTTTTCCTCCCTTCTTCTTTCCATATTCATCCTGCTTGTCCTTCGTTACGAGAAGCGAAAACACGCTGAAAATTGCAATAATTACGAAAATACCATAGGCAACCGCAGCGCCGTATCCAAACTGGAATCTCACAAATGCAGAATCGTACATATATTTTACCATTGTAGTGGTTGCATCTCCCGGCACAGAGGTAAATACCAGCTTAGACTCATCAAACATCTGCAGGCCGCCGATGATGGAGGTAACCATAACGTAAATCAGAATCGGCTTCATCAGTGGAATGGTAATCTTGGTAATTCTCTGCCATGCGCTTGCGCCATCCACTTCCGCAGCCTCCATAACCTCATCTGATATGGAATTGATGCCGGCTGTAAAGTAAATGATATTAAAACCGAAATTTTTCCAGCAGATTGCTATCGCAATAACAATTCTTGCAAGCATCTGGTGATTTTGAAAATCCACCGCCTCCAGTCCCAGCATTGTAATAATGTTGTTGACCGCGCCGCCAGGATAGGAAAACAAAGCCCCGAATAAAAGGCCAATGGTAACCGGTGTAACCAGATTTGGGAAATAATACAGATTTCTTAAAATAAATTTTCCGCGGAACCATTTATTACTGAGAATTAATGACAGTATAAAAGCAATGGTCAGCTGTGGTATAATGGACATAATCCAAATCAGCAGCGTGTTTAGAATGGATTTGAAAAAATATCCGGAATCTATCATCCGCTTGTAATTATCCAGTCCCGTAAATGTAAATTTCCCGGACAGTACATCCATGTTGCAAAAACTCAGCACAAAGGAATATACAATCGGGAATACGCTAAATATTAAAAAAACTATAAAAAATGGTGCCAGATAAAGATACGCGTACTTGTTTCTTTTCTTCGAATTCAATTTATCCTCTCCTTTTCCCCACAAAACTTTTAGGCACTATGTATACAAAAATTAGCTTTTCAATAAATTTATGTGCCATTTCTTTTTCTGATATCAATATATACTATCTTTAATAATAAATCAACTACTAATTAAACTTTTTTTAATAATTGCATCTATTTTGTATATATGCATAAAATCAAAAGAGTGATTTTAGCAATTTTAACGTAAATAAAATGCCTTCCAGCTGATATCCTAAGTCCGTAATTAAAAAGCAGGTTTTAAAAAAAGATTTATTAAATAAAATTTAATATCTTTCCAATCCAATAAAAACCACTTCCTCCCCCAATTATTTTTCATCATCCCATCCTCTCCCCAAAGCGTAAAAAAAAGGAACTGCCCTCACGAGCAGTTCCCTTCAGTCTATTCTCTCTGTTATTTTGTTGTTCTTTTGCTGTTCTTCTTACACCGGTGAAGCCGAAACAATCATCCTCCAGCTATTGCAGCTGCACAGCTTATGCTCCTCCCCGTCCTTCACCGGCCGGTAAGGCAGACGCGCCTCTTCCAGCTCCGGCAGCTTATCAAGCCTCCCGGTCAGGTAGTTCTTCAGCCTGCGCTGCGCTGTTTCCATACGGGACAGCAGCCCTCCCAGACGGATATCCAGCACCTCATAGCCGAAAATTTTACTCTCCGAATCCCAGATTTCCTCTCTGCAGCGTTTATACTCCTTTATCTTTTCCATGCAGGAAGGGATCTCCTTTTCCGCGATTTCCTTCAGCGCCGCCTTGTCGCCAGCCGCATATGCCGCGCACAGGCGGTTGCCCATGCCGGCCTTTACGGAAAGCACATCCGCCAGATGAATATACAGCTCCAGCACCTCATCCTCAATAGCCGCCTCGCTTCCCGCCAGCCCCTGCAGCTTCTCCCGGAGCCGCTCATAATAACGCTCCAGACAGGATTCCGCCGCGCCGCCGGCTTTCATGGAACCGTCGGCCTCCTTCACCTGCCCGTCAAATAATCCCATCATCACATCCTGATAAAGAAGATACTTGGAAGGATTGTCAAAGGTTTCGCTTCCCGGCGCCGCGTCAAATTCACCCAGGGCAAGGTACGCGTCAAAGCTGCTGCCCGTCAGGAATTCAAACTGCTCCTTCAGGCACTCCCTGTCAGGCTCCCTGGAAAATCCATGCTCTGCAAAAAGCACGATAGAGGGAAGGCCTGCCGCCATGGGAGTTTCCGCGCCGTCATCCTGCCACATGGTGCATACCGCTTCCCGGACGCCCTCCGCCTTGCAGGCGCGCATCGCCGCTTCCGTAGTTGCAAAGGCCACCCGGAAGTTGGGAGCCACGCCGTTCCATACCCAGCCGCCCCCGGCAAAAACAGTCTTTCCCGACAGCTGTCTGTGCATACGCAGATATGATTTATAAAAATTCTCATCATCATGGTAATAATCCCAGTAAACCAGCCCGATTTCCTGCGGCGGCTTCACGGCATCCGACAGATCGGAATCCAGCGGCACATCATAATATTCGCTGGCCGGCGATACCATGCGCAGATACATATCCGACCATATCATGGGCTCCAGCCCCAGTTCCCTGCAAATATCCGCAACCCGCTTCAGATGCTCGGTCATAATCTCCGCTTTGGTATGATACCCGTTTTTCAGAAGGTAATTGCCAAGGCCCAGCGACCAGGCTTCATCCATTCCCAGATGCACCCTCCTGCTGCGGAACGGCTCCGTAGCGGACTTGATGCAGGCCTTTACAAAATCATAGACCTTCTCCTCCCCCACCAGAAGAATATCCTCCGTATCCCGGGTTCCCTGCATCACATCCCAGCGAAGTGCCGTCTTCAGATGGGCAAGCGCCTGAATACAGGGAATCATTTCAATTCCAAACAGGGCTGCGTAGTTGTCGCACTCAGCCAGTTCTTCCTTCGTATACCTGCCGCGGAACGCGCCGAAATAAGGATACTCCGGCACTTCATAGGTATCCTCTGTGTAAAGCATCATGGTATTCATGCCCAGCGCTGCCTGGATACGGATATACTTCTTTATCGTTTCCACATTGAGTACACTGTTTCTGGAACAGTCCAGCATGGTACCGTTTTTATCCAGGTACACGGTTTCCTTTTTTTCAAAGCTATCGTCCGTCCCTTTTCTTTCCAGTTCCCGTACAAGCGTCATCAGCGCACGGAAAAGGAACGTTTTCCCGCAGGCCCTGAGCACCGCTTTCCCTTTGCGGCAGCCCTTTTCTTCACAGCAGCTGTAGGTAACCGACACCTCCCTGCCATCTTCCACGCCGGTGAGATCCATTGTAACCTCTACAGGCATTTCCAGCCCGCCGTTCAGCACCGGATTCACCGTCTGGGCGTCTGTAACCACCTGATGGCGCCTTTCCTCCAGCAGCTCTCTCATTCCGGTCAGAAGCTCCGGCCTGTTATTCATCAGCTTAAAATACATATTCTTCACCCCTTATCTTACTGCAGCGACGGCCGCCCTCCCGGCCCCAAAAACCGCCGCCATGTAGTCTAATTGCATACTAGCATACTTCACTGCAAAAGTCATCCGGCATCTTTGCGGTATACAAACTTTTTTGTTTTTGCTATAATAGGAACATAAAAAAGTAACTGTCCAATCATCCGGGCAGTTGCCGGAAGAAACATGATACAGACAGGGCGCCCGGTCCGCCGGGGCCGCCAACAAACTATAAAAGCGAGGAACCGCATATGAGCAAAATAAGAGCAGTTGTTTCCCTTGGGCATCAGGCTCTGGGATATACTACCACAGAACAGCTGGACGCCGTGAAAGTGACGGCAAAAGCGCTGGCCGACTTAATTGAGGCGGACTACCAGCTGACCATCACCCACAGCAACGGCCCGCAGGTAAGCATGATCCATAAGGCCATGACAGAGCTGCGCCGTGTTTACATTGATTACACCCCCGCTCCCATGTGCGTCTGCAATGCCATGAGCCAGGGCTACGTAGGCTACGATATCCAGAATTCCCTTCGCGCAGAGCTGTTAAGCCGCGGGATATCCAAGTCAGTCAGCACCATCCTCACCCAGGTCACCGTTGACCCTTATGACGAAGCGTTCTATGAGCCCACCAAGCTCATCGGCCGTTATATGTCAAAGGAAGATGCGGAAATAGAACAGAAAAAAGGCAACTTTGTAATAGAAGAACCGGGCAAAGGCTACCGCCGTATCGTAGCGGCTCCCAAGCCCATCGATATCCTGGAAATCGACGCCATCCGCGCCCTGGCTGATGCAGGCCAGGAGGTCATCGCCTGCGGCGGCGGCGGCATCCCCGTCATCCCTCAGGAGCATGCCTTAAAAGGCGCCTCCGCAGTCATCGAAAAGGACTGCATCGCAGGCAAGCTGGCCGTGGATCTGAAAGCTGATCAGCTGATCATCCTCACCAGTGTAAAACAGGTGTACAAGGATTACCAGAAGGAAACGGAAGCCCCTATCCGCCGTATGAATACAGCGGAAGCCAAAGCTTATATTGCAGATGGCCAGTTCGAAGCCGGCACCATGCTTCCCAAAATCGAAGCCGCTATCTCTTATCTGGAGGCGGTTCCTACCGGAAGCGTGCTGATCACATCGCTGGATTTCGTGGCGGACGCGGTGAAGGGGAAGGCCGGGACGGTGATTACCGCTTAAAGCGCTGCCCCTTTAAAATCAGCCCTTCAACTCTCCACTAGCATAAATTACAATACCAAAAGGAGGATGTCCCCTTTACAAGGCATCCTCCTTTTCCGATATCCGCTGTACACAGATAATAAATTATTTCCGCAGAGCTAAACTTCATAGGACTGAATTCCACAGGCCTGCACAGCAACTGTTTTTCAGGCCCTAATATCCTCCAGCCTCCCCTCAAACTCCGTCATATCCGTCTCCGTCTCAAAGAACTCTTCCTCCGGATACGCATCTAAAACCGCATTCTCCCCAGTCCCGGCCGCATCCCTTTCCGCGCCGCTTTCAAGCTGTGACTCCTGTCCTTCAAGCCGCGCCTCCTGTCCCGCTTCCGTTCCCAGGATCTGGAACCCATGCATCCCCAGGACGGCGGCCGCAACCAGCACCGCAGAGCCCAGCCCCAGCAATCCCATTCTTTTTTTCACTGAATTCTGTGTAAATTTCATGAAAAAACCCCTTTCCGGATAAAAAAGTCAGTTCCATTTGAATCAAATATCCCCGCAGTTTTATTCTACCCGGAAAAGGGCAGTTCTAACATCAAAGTACTGTAATGCTTTTGTAAAGAAAAAGTAACGCTGTTTTGGCAGGACTGTTATATCATCTTCCGAATGGCGTATGCCATTTCCAGTCGCGCACCTCCGGCAGATCCTGTCCGTATTCCGCAATATACTGCTTGTGCTCCACCAGCTTGTCGCGCATCTTCTGCAGCAGATAGGAGCCCTTGTTTCCAAGCTGGGGCAGGTTATTGATCACCGACTGCACCAGATGATAGCGGTCAATTTCATTCTGTACGCGCATATCGAAAGGCGTGGTAATCGTCCCTTCCTCCTGATAGCCGTACACATGCAGGTTCCGGTTGGTACGGTAATAGGTCAGCTCATGGATCATGGTCGGATAGCCATGGAACGCAAATATGATAGGTTTATCCTTCGTAAATAACGCATCATAGTCCGTATCGCTCAGGCCATGCGGATGCTGGAATGCGGACTGCAGCTTCATCAGGTCAACCACATTCACAACACGGATTTTCAGCTCCGGCATGGCATCCTGCAGAATGGTAACTGCAGCCAGCGTTTCCAGCGTAGGTGTTTCGCCCGCGCAGGCCATTACCACATCCGGTTCCGCGCCCTGGTCGCTGCTTGCCCACTCCCAGATTCCCACGCCCTGGGTGCAGTGCTTCACCGCCTGCTCCATGGTCAGCCACTGCGGCCTGGGATGCTTGGAGGTCACAAGCACATTCACATAATTTTTGCTTCTGATGCAGTGATCAAAGCAGGAAAGCAGACAGTTCGTATCCGGCGGCAGATACATGCGCACCACATCCGCCTTCTTATTGGCGATATGATCCAGGAAACCGGGATCCTGATGGGTAAATCCGTTGTGATCCTGCTGCCATACATTAGAAGAAAGAATCAGGTTCAGGGAAGCGATTTTCTGTCTCCAGGGAAGCTCGTTGCATACCTTCAGCCATTTTGCATGCTGCGCCGCCATGGAGTCAATGATACGGATAAACGCTTCATAGCTTGCAAAAAAGCCGTGGCGTCCGGTGAGCAGATAACCCTCCAGCCATCCCTCGCACATGTGCTCGCTGAGCATGGAATCCATAACCCTTCCGTCCGCAGCCAAGAATTCATCCTGTTCCTTCTGTTCGGCATTCCAGCTCCTGTTCGTCTCTTCAAATACGGCGCCCAGGCGGTTTGACATGGTTTCATCCGGTCCGAAAATGCGGAAGTTCCTCGTCTCTTCATTTAATTTGAAAATATCCCTTACAAAGCTGCCCAGGTTAATCATATCCTGGGATTCCACAGAGCCGGGCGCAGGGACCTCAATCCCGTAATCCCTGAAATCCGGCAGGCGCAGATCACGCAGCAGCAGTCCGCCGTTAGCATGGGGATTGGCGCTGATTCTGCGGTTTCCTTCCGGAGTCAGCGCACGAAGCTGCGGAATCAGACGGCCATCCTCATCAAACAGTTCCTCTGGATGATAGCTTTCCAGCCATTCCTTAAGCACCTTCAGGTGCTCCTCGGGCTTATCCATCAGAATCGGCACCTGATGGGCGTGGAAGGAGCCTTCAATCTGCGTTCCGTCCACTTCCTTAGGGCCGGTCCAGCCCTTGGGTGTGCGCAGGACGATCATCGGCCAGAACGGACGGGCTGTATCACCGTTCTCCCTGGCATTTTTCTGGATTGCCTTGATTTCTTCTATTGCCTGATCCAGCGTTTCCGCCATTTTCCTGTGCATGGTCATGGGATCGTCACCCTCTACAAAGTAAGGCTTCCAGCCGCAGCCATGGAAGAAGCTCTCGATTTCATCGTGGGAAATTCTGGAAAAAATAGTAGGGTTGCTGATCTTGTAACCGTTCAGATGCAGAATGGGAAGCACCGCCCCGTCCGTTACAGGATTCAGGAATTTATTGGAATGCCATGCCGTGGCCAACGGGCCGGTCTCCGCCTCACCGTCTCCCACAATACATGCGGTGATCAGATCCGGATTATCAAAAACAGAACCAAAAGCATGGGCGATGGAATAGCCCAGTTCGCCGCCTTCATTGATGGAACCGGGTGTTTCCGGAGCCACATGGCTGGAAATGCCTCCGGGGAAGGAGAACTGCTTGCACAGCCTCTTCAGTCCGTCCATATCCTGGCTCACATTGGGATATACCTCGCTGTAGGTTCCCTCAAGATAAGAGTTTGCCACGAAAAAGTTGCCGCCGTGCCCGGGCCCGGAAATGAGGATCATATCCAGATCGTATTTTTTTATGGCACGGTTCAGATGCGTATATACAAAGTTCTGTCCGGGCACTGTTCCCCAGTGTCCCACAATTTTTTTCTTAACATCCTCAAGGGTAAGAGGCCTGCGAAGCAGCGGGTTGTCCAGCAGGTACAGCTGTGCCGCCGCCAGATAATTGGCTGCGCGCCAATAGGCGTCCATCTTCTGCAGATACTCCTCCGTCAGAGGCTGCTTTTCAGCAATCATTGTGTTTTCCATTGTTTTCCTCCTCGTCGTGTCCCGACACGAAATATGCTTTATCCATATTATTTCCCATTTATTTTATCGCAGTCATTTTTTCTTCGCAACCGGTTTCAAAAATTTCGTAAGATTTATCAGACGCCCTTCTGCAAAGCTTCTGCCTGCGGGAAACCTTGTCCATCCCTTCCCCCCTCTCCTCCCTCCGCAGTCGGAAAAATGCCCTGATTTTCCGGTAATTTTCGGAAAACCAGGGCAATCCTCTTCAACAATATGTCAATACGGGCAAGGCCTGTTATTCAGCACACCTCATCCTCCGTCCCTCTCCGTCCGCTTTCTTTTTTCCCAATAGCGGTCAGTGTATCCTGAAAAAGCGCCGTCCTGTACTTGGAATCCATTCCCATAAAAAGGCTGTAAATCACGTCCGTAATTATGAGGAACGGCAGCTGCGGGGATATATTGTCCCCAAGAGACAGCCCTTCCACCGCCGGGACCGTCAGAATCTGTCCGAACTGCTCCTGGAAATGCTGCTTCCGGCAGGCTGTGATCAGCACCGTCTCCGTATGATGGAGCCCGGCTGTGCGCAGCGCGTCCAGCACTGCCTCCGTCTCCCCGCTGATGCTCATGCCGATCACCAGATCCTCCGGCTTGGTAAGCACCGCCTGCATCTGCATCAGGTGCGGATTGTCGATAATTTCCACCAAAAGCCCCAGCCGCATGAAACGCAGCTTGAACTCCCGCGCCGCGCAGGCGGAGCTGCCCAGGGCGAAAATGTAAACCCTGGCAGCCTCCGATAAAGATTCGCAGAACCGGTAAACCTGTTTGGTAATCCCGCCGTCAAAATGCAGCAGTATTTTCTGGTAGGTATCAATGATTCTGTGCAGCAGCTCCTCATCATCACACTGTACCATCTGAAAATTAATTTCATATAAATACTGGAATTCCCGATACCCGGAAAACCCGATTTTTTTGGAAAATCTGGTCATGGCAGGCTCCGAAACATGCAGCCTGGCAGCCACCGCCTTGGCGGAAAATTCCATCTTTTCCGTATTGCTGAGGAAAAAATCGGCAATAATGCGCTCCGTATTCGTCATCTTTTTATAGTGCATCCGGATTCTTTCCATGATGTCCTGAAAATAAATATTCATCTCTCGCTCGCTCCATGCTGTCAATAAGAACCGCTTTTACTTTCCATAGCTGGCGATAATGTCCTCCAGCGATTCCACCTTTTCCAGTTCATCCATCATTTTGTTATAGCCCATACGATCCAGTTCCGCCAGATAATCATCCCAGGTGGCATCCACATCTATCTGTCCCAGAACCGCTTCCGTACAGTAATTGTTCACATAGGCCCATACATCGCTGCTGATTTCGGAAGAAATGGTTGCATAATCTGTCTCACTCCTGATATCGGATTTATAAGGGATCGTCTGCCACTTCATCCAGCTTCCGTTCTCTTCCGCCGACCAGTATTTCAGCCCTGCAACAAACAGCGGCTCATAGGTGGTCCATCTGGTTACGTCACGATCCTGTCCGTACTGGCCGAAGGTCCAGGTTCCCTTCTTTCCGGAAGGCATTACGTTGAGCTTCACAGGCATTTCCCCGGTTTCATCCCATTCCCAGTCAACTCCCTTTTCACCGTAAAACAGGGACGCATGGATATCAAGATCACCATCTCCGAACAGTGTGTAGTTCAGGAACTGAAGTATTTTCGCCAGCTTCTGATCATCCACATTGGCATTCACAAAAAAGCTGCCGTAAGCGGGGGATTCATTGGTTCTGGCCTTCACTTCTCCGCCGTCCGGCTTCACTCCGGGCGTAGCAAGGATTTTTACATCGGGGTATTTTTCAATCAGCGTCAGCGGAGGACGTTCCACTGCCCAGGAATTCAGGGAGTTGGTGGAGGTAATCCAGTAGCCTGCCGTCTGATTGTTCACTTTTTCCCAGGACAGGGTTCTGTCGCCCGTGATGATTTCCGGATCAATCAGACCGCTCTTATACATATCCGCAAAGCCCTTCAGGAATTCCTTATATTCATCCATCACATAATACTGCTCCGCCCTGCCGTTTACATCATTCACGCCGGTGTAAAAATCATAGCCGGAGAAAAATACTCCCTGGGTAAGGCTGGGAGCCGTAACGCCCACCGTATCCCTGGCCCCGGTATGGTTGGGATCCTTATTTACAAAGGCATCCATAATTTCCAGGAATTTGCTCAGTTCAATCCCGTCGTCAGCCACATAAATATTATCTGATATCTGCTCCACATTCACGCCCAAATCAATGCCCAGGTCAAGAATCCAGTCATAACGGTAATAATCATTGGGCAGATAATAATCCACGAACTGGAAGGTGATCCCCGTCAGATACCGGAACTGATCCTCATTTTCCGGATCCAGCGTCATTTCATACATCAGCGGGAATTCTTCATAATATTCAATCAGCTTCGGGCAGTAATATTCCACCATTGCCCTGGGTATCGTCCTTGCCAGTTCCTGCTCATACATCCAGTTCACCGTCTTGTTGAACCATCCGCAGTCCGGCATCTCCCCGGAGGCCAGCAGCAGGTCGATGGTATCGTTGGTTTCCGCCTTTTCCACCGTGATGTCAACGTTCAACGCATCCTCAATCATGGTTTCTATGTAGGATCCATCCTCATAATCCGCTCCCGACCACATACCGGTATAGCTGATGCTGTACCTTTCATCCGGGTCAGGCTGGGGAATATCCGCAGGCGCGTCCTTTGTTTCCCCGCCTCCGGCAGACTCCACCGCCGTGCTTCCCTGTTCCTGTGTTGCCAGGGCATCCGCCGTACCTGAATTTCCGCCCGCGGTATTTCCTCCGCATCCGGCAAGCGATGCCGTAAGAATACAGGCCAGCCCCAATGCAATCCCCTTTTTCAATGCTCTTAACTTCATTTGTTCTCCTCCTCCCAATCATTTTCAGTTACTTAATCATGAAAACTCCCTGCGGCTCAGCGTATTTCCTCCAGCTGGAAACGCGGTATCCTCCGGATTCTCGTTTTGGCCAGACAGCTTCCGTCCTCCGGCCCGCCTGCGCAGTAAGCCAGCAGCATGGCATCTTTTGTAAAATGAATGGCACAGTAGCAATAACCGTGATCCTCTTCCTCTTCAAAGCTCACCGGCTCCGTAAAGGTCTGTCCATTGTCCCTGCTGACTGCAATCACATAAGGCGTCCTGCCTCCCATGAAAACCTTCCCCGGCTCTTCTCTCCCGTTATACTGTGGGATAGGATTCCAAATGGCATACAGCACCCCATTTTCATCCCTTTTCATACTCAGGGGACCGTTGGGCGAAGTAAACCGGGATGGCTGGCACGCGGTCCAGGTATTGCCGTAATCCATGGAAAACATTTCATACTGCCGCCCCAAATCGGTCCTTGCCCAGCCCCACAGATGTCCGGGCGTAAGTTCCATAACTCCCGGTTCCTGCAGTCCCGAATAACAGCAGTTAGAGTAAGGCATGCTGCATTTCCCGGAAGCAGGCTTCCAGGTGGCGCCGTCATCCTCGGAATAAAAAAACATATCCTCCGCCCGGCTGTCAAAAAATCTGCTCCCTTCCTCCATATCACCACGCAGCCCAGACCTGTGGGATGCTGCCGGGATCAGTATCCTTCCGTTGGAAAGCCGTATCACCCTGTCATTATTTACAACAAAGAAACCTTCCTGCGGTGTGCACAGCACCCGTTCCCCCCAAGTTCTTCCCCCGTCCCGGGATCGCCGGAGGAACATCCGCAGCAGCGTATACGTGGTCCTGACCAGGTAAAAAAGTCCGATATCCCCGTTTTCCATATGCATCATGGACAGAGACATGGCGTTGACGCCGTCCTCACCTTCGCAGGTCAGAATGGTGCTCTCCTCGCCGAAGGTTCTTCCGTCATCCCGTGACCGCAGAAGACATAAATCCGTTGTAGCCTCATCCGAACAGCTCTTCCCCTTATAGCGGCTGTACGCATACAGAATTTCCCCATCCGGCAGCGTCAGGAACGCTCCCTCACTGTTTCTGGGATTGTCCGGCCCGGGGACCAGATCCAGACTTACACTCCCCAATTCCATTCTTTTCATACTCATCCTCCCTCGATATCGCATTTTCCTGCAATACCGCATCAATCAGCAGTTTGAAAGAAGCCGTCCAACAGCCTCCCGGCTGCACGTTCCGGCGCGCATTCTGCTGCAACTGCGTCCCAATTCCGGTCAGCCCTTCACGGCCCCAATCATGATTCCTTTCACAAAATACTTCTGCAAAAACGGATAAACAAGAATGATAGGAAGCACGACAAGGACCGTTGTGGCCGCCTTTACCGTATCAGGGTTCATATCCACCATTTCTCCCATGGCCTCGATTTCATAAGGGGTATCGGGCGTCCGGTTGAGGCTGTCCAGCATTCTGCGCAGAAGGTACTGTAGAGTTGTCAGGCTGGCGCTCCTGCGGCAGTAAATCATGTTGTCAAACCAGGAATTCCACTGGCCGACCATCTGCCACAGCGCCACCGTAGCGATAACCGGCTTAGACAGAGGCATCATAATGGAAAAGAAAATCCTCGTCTGGGATGCGCCGTCAATGCTTGCAGCCTCCTCCATTCCCTTATCCACCGAAAAAAAGTAATTCCGGATGATAATGCAGTTAAAAATGCTGAACCCGCTGGGCAGGATATAAACCATAAAGTTATTCAGAAGATGAAGATTCTTCATATTTAAATACGCAGGAATCATGCCGCCTGAAAAAAACATGGGAATCAGCAGCACTGCCGTGATAATTTTCCGGAACGGCATCTGTGTCCTTGTGAGCGAATACGCCGCCAGGCAGCACACCAGCAGATGGAAAACAGTGCCGCATACGGTCCTCGCAACCGATACAAAGGCCGCGCCAAGTATTTCATTATTCTGAAGACAGTACTGATAGGCGCTCAGCGTCCATACTTTCGGGAAAAAATTAATATGCATATAGGAAATATCCTGCGCCCTGGAGAAGGACCGGACTATCATATCCCAGAAAGGAATCAAAATGGTAATACAGAACAGTATCATAAAGATAACATTACAGGTATCGAATATCCTGCTTGCCTTTGACTTTTTTATTTTATTTTTCTTAGTATAAGCATGCTTATTCATGGCATCCTCCCTCCCATAGCAATGGCCTGCCTCCGGGCAGCCGGATCTGCGCAGCCCGCAGCTCCTGTCCCGGACGGCTCCTGAGGCCTAAATAATCTTGTAATCCGGATTTGCCTTTCTGGCAAGCCAGTTCGCACCCAGCACCAGCACAAGGCTGACCACATTCTGGAACAGCCCCACCGCCGTGGAAAGATCATACTGGCTGTCCACCATACCTTTCCGGTAAACATAGGTGGAAATAACATCCGCCACCGGATAGGTCGCATCATTATACAGGTTGAAAATCGGATCAAAGCCAACGCTGATAAGAGAACCCACATTCAGAATCAGCAGCGTGCACATCGTGGGAAAAAGCGCCGGCAGAGTGATGTACAGAACCTTATGCAGACGGTTAGCGCCGTCAATGGCCGCCGAATCATACAGCTGAGGATCGATTCCCGAAATGGTCGCAAGATAAATTACGATACTGTAGCCGGTAGACTTCCACAGGTTTGTCAGCAGATATATGGGAACAAACATGTTCTGCTGTACCATGAAAAATATGGGCTTCTCCAGGACTCCCAGCTTAACCAGCACCGCATTTATAATACCGCTGGAGGGAGAAAGCATCTGATATACAAACGCCCCGACAACAACCCAGGAAAGAAAGTGGGGCATATAGGTAATCGTCTGCACCACCCGCTTGAATTTCATATTCAGGATCTCATTTACAAGCAGGGCAAAGCAGATTGTAACCGGAAAAGACGTAACCAGGGTCAGTATGCTGATTTTAATCGTATTCCCCAGTACCCTGTAAAAATTCGGATCGGAAAATACCTTTTTAAAATGATAAAGACCCACCCATTCACTGCCCAGGATCCCCCTCGCCATCTTATAATCCTTGAATGCAATGACTATACCCCACATAGGAAAATAACAGAATACAACAACCAGAACGAGCGCCGGCAAAAGGAAGAAGTAAAAAGGGACATGCTTCTTCACCTGCTTCATAAGCTGCGCGTTTCTGGCTGTTTTGACACTTCTCGTCATACTCATGTCTGCCTCCTCTGATTTTGCAGAATGCGAAAAAGCCGACAATCATTCCCGGGTGGATTATCATATTTTTAAACATTCCTATACTGTTTGTAATACATCAATTATCTTACCATTCCGAAAAAGAATTTGCAATACGTCAATCTATTTTTGGTTAACCATTTAACATATTGTACGTTTTTGTAGTAATTCCCAGAAAAATGTATGAAAATTTGTGCATTATTTCATACGTATTATACTGTTCTTTCATTGCCCCGCCATGCTGCAGCGCACTAAAAAAAGCGGTCGAAGTTCCGCTCCGGCGCACTAAAAAAGCGGCCGAAGTTCCGCTCCGCCGCTTTTTTCAAAGGCCCTGCTTCTATCGTCCGGGCCCCTTATTCCACTCCATTCCCGCCGGTCAGCGCCACGATCAGCGAACCTGCAAGAATACAGAAATCCGAGATATTAAATACCACAGCTCTCAAAGGCGCCCATTTTACGCCCAGGCTGAAATAATCCACCACATATTTCCGCTTAAGCCGGTCATAGGTATTGCTGAACGCCCCGCCCAGCAGAAGAGACAGCCCCGCCTTCAGCCATGCATTTCCCTTCGCCGTAAGGGTAACGAGAAACACAACAGTAAGAACAGCCGTCAGAATCAGTGAAACTGCCGCTACCACGCTCCTCTTCTTTTCTCCCAGGTTCATGCAGGCTCCCTTATTGTGATATTTTCTCAACAATATCCTGCCCTGCAGTATCTCCTTCTCTTCCCCGTCCTTCCTGTTTTTTTCCACATGGTTCTTAATAAACAGTTCCCCGATAAATATCAGCGCAATAATGCCTGCATATACCATACGGCCACCCGTACCTTTCCGATTTAAGCCGCAGCACCGCCGCCCAAATCTGTCCTTATCTTTCATCTGTCCCTCTTATGGCGGTATTCCGGCAATCCAGTTGAATACGCCTTCCATATCAAGCCTCCCCATCCCCCACTGGCGGCTGGGATAGGTATAGGCCGCGTCCCTTGCGGCCCCTCTCAGGAAATAATTCCTTGTGGAAACTCCTCCGGCATACGGCGAATTATATTCCACAACCGCCCACTGCATAAACTGGGCGGCAGCGCCTGCCGTCAGCGCGGCGGCAAGGGAGGTTCCCGTTCCGGTTCCCACAACAGTTCTACCCTGTATGGTGCCTGTAGCCACTGAGATATCCACCCCCGGAGCCGACAAATCCGGTTTGATTTCACCGTTTGCACCAAACCCCTGGCCCGAATTATAATAAAAGCTGTTGTTTCTGCTGTTATAGGCAGTGACCGCCATAGGCGGCTGCGCAAACGACGGAGAGGTCAGCGTAGTCTCCGGGTTGGGTTGGAGGAACTCTGCCGTCCCATTAATAAACTGCCTTATCGGAAGCCACATGTTAAAATTCCCGCTCCCGTTTCCTCCCTCGCGGATGACAATAACCGTCCAAATCCCCTGGGTGGGATTTTCAAAACGCAGCACTGCCACTTCCTTTCCCGTTTCCGCTTCCACAGGCTGGTAATCCAGGCGGATTCTCGTTTTTTCGTACACAAAGGTATACTCCAGGCTCTGTCCCAGCCGCCCGCTTACCGGTGGAATCACCTCCCCGCCCGGCGAACGGACGGAAATGGAAAAGAAGTCCGGCACGCTTCCCCAGGCTTCCAGAAGGAAGCCTTTTGTCCCTTCACTCACCCGTATCTCCACATTGACCGAACCGGTACCATCAATATGTCCGCTGAAATGATGGGCAGAATTACCTTCATTGCCTCCTGCCACCACCACCACCTGGTTAATCTGTGTCCCAACGGTGGAAATGTACTGGGACAGCGCGGAGTTTCCGGTATGATCCCCGAAGCTGCTTCCCACCCCCAGGCAGATAACCGCCGGACGATGAAAGGGGATGCAGAAGGAACTCAGGTATTTTACCGCAAGCATGATATCGTTGGTCCCATAAGCCGGGACTCCGGGAGGTGTCATATAATAATCACGAAGAAACTGCTTCGCCTGCTTCAGCTTAACCACCACAATATCCGCATCCGGCGCTGCTCCCAGAAAATCAATGCCGCCGTTCAACGCACTTCCCGCCGCAGCGGATGCCATGGCTGTACCATGTCCGATATCATCGGTAACAGGCACCAGCTCCAGCGGATTATCCAGCTGAAGCGCTTCATTGATCTGCTCCCTTGTATATTCACTTCCATAAATAAGGCCATCCGGAGGTGTGCCGGTCTGCACACTTTGGTCCCAGATGGCCAATATTCTTGTGCTTCCGTCCTCCCGTCTGAAAACAGGATTCCGGTAATCTATTCCCGTATCCGCAAATCCAAGGACAACATTCCTGCCCGTCAGATTCAGCGGCTCCTTCTGTACGAAGGAAATCCCGCTGCGTATCAGCGGCTGTGGATCGAAATTCCTGTCCAGCGCTTCCGGCACAAACAAATCCATCAGTCCGTACAGCCTGGGGATATATCTGTAAAAATAACTGGAAACCTCCAAAGGCGGCAGCACCGCCCTGCTGTAATAAATGGACAGAAACCTTTCATTAATCGGGATATAGCAGAAAACATCATCATTTCCCTGCACGCTGCCTTCCGGAAGAATAAAATAGTTAATCAGATCCATGTAGTCCTCTGACAATATTTTTTCCTTACATGTCATAGATGCCATAGACGTCAAGCTTCCCTACACCATTTTTATCAATGTATGTCGCTTGCCCTTCCGGCATACATGCTTTTTCCGCAGTCTGTTATTCCGCCGCTTATTATTTCGCCGCCGTTGCTATTCCGATGCTGTCGTCTGTTATTCCGCCGCCTCAGCCTGCTTATCCGGGATGGCGTAGCCCGCCCCCCTGATCTGTATAGCCGGCCCTCCGGTCCCTTCAATATAATTCTTCGTTATCGTCACTCTGCCGATGTTATCATCCTTGGGAATCTCATACATGATATCCAGCATAAAATCCTCAATAATGGCGCGCAGCGCCCTGGCTCCCGTATCCTTCTTCGTGGCCTTATCCGCAATGGCCGCCAGCGCCTCTTCCTCAAACTGCAGATCCACTTCATCCAGCGCAAGAAGCTTCTGATACTGCTTCAGGATGGCATTTCTGGGTTCCTTCAGAATTCTGACCAGCATCTCCTTTGTCAGGCCCTGCAGAGTACAGATGATGGGAAGCCTTCCCAGGAACTCGGGAATCATGCCAAAGTTCCTTAAATCCTCCACAGTTACCTTGGAAAGGATATCCGGATCCTTATCATATTTATCCTTCAGTTCCCCGTTAAAGCCCATGGAGGTCTGCTTCGTCAGCCTCTGCTTGATGATGCCCTCCAGATCGGGGAATGCCCCTCCGCAGATAAACAGGATATTCCTGGTATTCACGGTGGCAAGGGGAACCATGGCGTTCTTGCTGCTCGCACCAACAGGCACCTCCACCTCGGAACCCTCCAGCAGCTTCAGCATCCCCTGCTGGACGGACTCGCCGCTCACATCCCTTGAGGTTGTATTTTTCTTTTTGGCAATTTTATCAATTTCATCTATAAAAATAATGCCCCGTTCCGCCTTCTCCACATCGTTGTCCGCCGCGGCAAGAAGCTTGGATACCACGCTCTCAATATCATCGCCGATATACCCGGCCTCCGTCAGAGAGGTGGCGTCCGCGATGGCAAGCGGCACATCCAGAAGCCTGGCAAGGGTTTTCACAAGATAGGTCTTTCCGGAACCGGTGGGCCCGATCATCAGGATATTGGATTTCTCTATCTCAATATCATCCATTGTATTCGTCACAACACGCTTGTAATGATTATAAACCGCCACAGAAATTATCTTTTTGGCCTGCTCCTGGCCGATAACATATTCATCCAGGCTGGCCTTGATCTTATGAGGGGCCGGAATATCATGGATGTTGAATACAGGCTCAGTCTCTTTTTCCTTCGCTTTTTTCTTTTTAATCTTCTGCTTGTTGGGAATACCGTCGTTTCCCTGAAGATCAGCCAGATTGACAAAGCTGATATTGGGATATTTCCCGTCCTTGTTCATGTTGTTCAGCATGTTCATCATTTCGGGATTGTTCAGCATACCCTGATAATCATACTGGCTCACTGCATCCATAGTCCTGTGCATGCAGTCGTCGCAGACACAGATATTATTGGGCAGATGGTACATCTTGCCTGCCTTGCTTTCAGGGCGCCTGCAGATAAAACAAACATCCTCATATTCCTTTTCCGGCTTATCCGTCTTTTCTTCTTTTTTATCCGAAGGCTCCTTGCCCTTATTTTCTTCCAGGCCTGTTTCCTTCTTTTCTTCTTCGTCTCTATTATCAAAATCGCTCATCTGGCAATCCTCCGTTTGATTTAATTTGTGTCCTTCCGGCAGTCCTGTGCTAATACACACCGCGACACCGCCGCAACAGCATAAGCTCCCGTTTCTGGCCAACAGACATTGTATCAGCAGCTGTCGCAGCCAGCCCAATCAGCTGGGCAGCTGCAACTGTTTTCATTATAAATCATCGTGTATATCCATACAAGTTAAGTTTCTATAAACAAACTAAATAAAACAGGCAAAAACAAGGACAGGCGCCCTTACTGCCGGGCATCTGTCCTCATCTGACGGCTGTATTTTAAAAACAAGGCCGTTTCTTACTGTAATTTATTGCAGCTGCTTCCTTTATTGCTGCTCGATTTATTGTAACCGCTCCATTTATTGCAGCCGCTTCATTTATTGAAACCGTCCGGCAGACCAAAAATCCACCTGTGATCCGCCGTATGGGCTCTATATCCATAATTTCCCGCCAGCTTTAATTTCTGCCGGATGTATTCATAGCTTCCTGGGAAGTAAGGGTTACATTCACCTTCTGCTCCTGATAGCCTTCCGTCGGGTTGCCGCGCATAATGGTTAACTCAACAGTGTCTCCCACAGCATAATACTGCATGGAATTGGTCAAATCATCCTGCGTTGTTACCGTAGCGCCCGCAAAACCGGTAATGATATCTCCCTTTACCAGACCTGCATTATCCGCGCCTGTGGCAGGATATACCTGTGCAACATAAATGCCCTCCGGCATACCATATGCCTCACCCATGGCCTTTGTTACGTTGATACAGGAAATTCCCAGGAATCCTCTGTTACTTTCATCTACCTTTTCCTTGGTCTCCCGGTTCATCAGCTCTTCTATAATCGGTTTTGCAGAAGAAATCGGGATGGCATAACCCATACCTTCAATGGTGCTTCCGCCGATCTTGTTGGAATTAATACCGATAACCTGGCCCTTGATATCCAGCAGAGCGCCGCCCGAGTTACCGGGATTGATCGCCGCATCGGTCTGAATCAATGCATTGCTGGTACCCGTTTCGCTTACCTCAAGCGTACGGTTCAGGGCGCTGACCACGCCAGTGGTTACGGACTGCCCATAGCCCAGCGCGTTGCCGATGGCTATAACAGGCTCGCCTACCTTCAGTGTATCGGAATCGCCCATAGTCGCAATGGCAATACTGCCCTTGGTGGAGCTGTTGATATCCTCAAGCTTAACGGCAATCACCGCCAGATCCATGGAAGGGCTGGTTCCCTTAATCTGCGCTTCAACCACTTCATCGTCAATAAATTTCACAGAAAGCTTAGTGGAATCCGCAACCACGTGGTAATTGGTCACCACCAGCAGCTCCTTATCATTTTCACCGATAATAATACCGCTGCCCGCCGCTTCCTGCTCCTGTTCCATATTCTGTCCCCAGAAATCCGTGCCGGAAATAATCATCTGATTTGTTATGGAAACGATGGAAGGCATAGTAGCTTCCACCACCTTTGTCACATCCGTTACCACCGCGCTGGAGGTTCCCTGTGTTACTGTGGATTTGATTCCCGAATCATTCGCTGCGCCAGACTCCTGTGTATCCTGCGCGTTCTCCGCTCCGTCCGCAGTGGCCTGGGTGATTTCCTTGGGCTGCTTATCATTTCCAAGAGAATTTACCGCAAGGAAGCTGACTCCAGCACATACACCGAAAAATACGCCGCATACCACCACAGCTATCACTTTTTTCATCAGCGGGTTCATCGGCTTCCTGGGCTTTTTCTCTTTATGCTTCTTTCCCTGACGCCCGCCTCCGGGTGCAGCGCCATAATCGTTATTGGAAAAAGTACTGCCGTACTGGTAATTTCCCTGCTGGGACTGATAGCTGCCATAACCGCTGTAGCTGCCGTGAGGCTGTCCGTTCTGCCCCATGCCTCCCTGTCCGGCGCCGTTTTGTCCTGTTCCGTTCTGTCCCGCATTCTGATATCCGCCAGTCTGATAAGGGCTGCCCTGATATCCGCCCTGCGCTCCCGCGCCGCTCCGGTAACCTGCGTTGTTCTGGTAGCCGCCCGCATTCATCCCGGAATAGCCGCCCGTATAGCCGCTTCCCAAATAACCTCCTGTATAGCCGCTTCCGGTATAGCTTCCGGTATTGCCGGTACTGTCCGCACTGCCAGCGGCGCCGCCGGCCGTCTGTCCGTTATTATGTTCTGTATGAGCAGCATCACTGCCGCTCTGGACAGTCTGCGAATTATTTTGTTCATTCACGTTTTCGTTTGAATAATTATTGTTTTCAAACATATCGCTTACCTCTTTTCTCCTTTATCATTTCAGGTTTATCCCAAGCTTTATTTACAGTATATACAGGAATTGTGTTCTTTCTGTGATAAATCTATAGAAAATATGTTAAATTCCTAATATTAACCTCAAAATCTTATCACATCCAATACTTACATTTTAAAAAAATGCCAATGGGTTACACCTAAACCCATTGGCATTTTTTTAAAATGTAATTTTATAATTATTAAATGGAAATATCATTAATTTAATATCAGATGGTTCAGTCACATAAAATGTCGCAGGCATCCCCATTTCCCCCGCTACTGCCTCCCCATGAAGAACTCCTTTGCATATTGTAAAAAAACTGACAAAAGGATCATTATATTTACAATGAACACAAATAAAATCATCTTCACATAGTGTTTTTTCTTTCTTTTTTTTCATGAAGCTATCCCACGTGCCAAGACCAAACAAGATGAATAGATCCTTTTCTCCCTCTCCTCCTATCAGAAGCACTTCCTCATTTTCGTCATGCATACCAAAAGCGCTGAAATCTGTTCTGTTAATAGTTACCGAAAGTAATTTATGCGCTCCTGCTTTTTTACTGCTAATATAGATGTCTTTGCCTACACTTTTATCCAAATCCACTATATTACGATGATGCGAAGGATACAACCGTAAAATTAATCCTTTATTCTCTAATTCATCCATTAATTCATGTGTCATTTCCCTTATCGGAATTCTAATTTTAATATTTTCATTTTGAGTTAGTTCTTTGATTATTCCTGCTTCTAATTTGCTGTATGGTTCAAGGTTGTCAAAAAAGATATCATGCTGCCAGATCTTTGGTTCACCATCTATACAATTTTCTTCAGCATCCCAACTTAAATAAGTCTGCGTTTTTCCTTTTACCAGTCCCCAATTAAAAACTCCAATCCTTTTGTCTTTGTAATAAGACAAATGAGTATCAATTCTGTTATCAGCAATCCTATTCATCCACTCAGTACAGATCATAGGTTTACCATAAATAAGCAATTCTTCAACACGTTTTTTTGTATTTGGCAAAGCGGTATAATCGTGAAATGTTATTATATCAGATAAGCCGGCACATTCCATATCGAAATCCCGAAACGCCCATATGCCTGCTGTCAATGGCTGATCAGCTTCGCAAAGACGTGCCCAGTTAAAAGAATCTTCTAATAAAGAAAGACACTTTTCATTTCTGTTACTATTACCTGGCTCATTATACAGATCCCATAAAAGAATTCTTCTATCTTTTTTGTAACTTTCAATTATTTCCGATACATATTCCTTTAAAAAAGGGCGCTCGTTTTTATCGTCAGCAATTCTGAATCCAGGACTTGGTGTCCAACCACTGTTATGGACTCCTTTAATTGGATAATCTTGTTTTCCAAGATAAGGTTCCTTATGAGAGAATGCACAATCATCAAATAATACCGGCATCACGGTTAATCCGCATTCATTTGCTATATGCAGAAAAATTTCAAAATTTTTTAGAAATGTCCTTTTTTCACTTTTCCACAAAATGTACTGAAGAAATATCCGACATGAATTATAACCCAATTCTGCTGCTGCCATTAACTCTTTTCTAATCAAGTTTGGAGAGAAACTCTCTTCCTGCCACATTTCTGTACTATTGACTGCATTAGATGTTACATAATTAAATCCTACAATCCACGGCTGTCTTTCATACCACTCCATTATTTCGTTTTTTGACCACATAAAACCTTTCTCCTCTGCTAATCATTATCCCTTCACGCCTGCCGATATTTGAACTCCTTTTATCATCCATTTTTCAGCAAAGCAATATAAAACAATCATAGGAACAATTGAAACCACCGATACAGCACTTAGCTTTGATACAAAAGTTTCATAAGTTCCCCTGGCTAACTGCAACCCTGCCGTTAATGTAAGCTTTTCAATATCATTAATCGCAATAGAAGGCCATAAAAAATCATTCCAAATCCCGGTAAAACTAAATATGCCAACTACAACCAGAATAGGTTTTAATATCGGAAAAATGAGAGAAAAAAAGATGTGTATATCACCAGCGCCATCAATTTTTCCGGCCTCGATTATACTATCCGGCACTCCTATCATAAACTGTTTTACCAAAAAAATATTAAATGTACCTGCCAGACCCGGAAAAATTAACGCCATGGGAGTATTTACCCATTTTAATAGTTTCATGGTATGATAAAGAGGCACAATATTTACTATGCTTGGAAAAGACGAAATAAATAATATTGTTAAAAAAAGAAAATTTCTTCCTTTAAATTTAAGTTTACCAAAAGCATAAGCCGACATAGAAACAATAAGTATTGAAAGCAAGGTATATATTGCGGACACTAAAACCGAATTTCCAAACCATTTATAAATTGGGACTTTCACATTTTTAGGATCTAATACTTCAATAAAATTTTGCAGCGTCCAAGTTTTAGGCAAAAACAAAAATCCTCCTGCCCGATTAAGTTCTGCATCTACTTTAAATGCCGAAAGAAATACCCATATAATAGGTACTAAAAATAAAATCGAAAAAATAAGCAAAATAATAAAGGATATTGCTTTTTCAAAATTAAACTTTTTATTTTTCATTGATTCTCCTTTATTCGTCTTGCAATTTAATAAGAACTATCATTTGTGCAACCGAAAAGATTCCTATTACAAACCCTAATATAACAGCCATTGCTGAGGCAATGCCTGCAATAGGCTTACCTGAACCAAAAGCTAAGTTTCTAATATACATAATGAGTACAAACGTACTTTCAGTTGGTCCTCCCTTTGTTAACATTAAAGGTTGACCATAAATATTAAATTGAGAAGTAGTTGCGGATAAAATAGTAAATAATAAAGGGAATTTAATTAAAGGAATATAAATATGAATAATCCTTCTCCCCCACCCCGCCCCGTCAATTTGAGCCGATTCTATAATGCTTGAATCGATTCCTCCGAGAGCTGCTACATAAATAACCATATTTAAACCGATAATCCACCAAATAGTTACTATAATTATGGAAGTCCAGGCATACGGCTGTTCTCCAAACCAATTTATTTCCAGTCCAAACAATTTATTTATCAGTCCATAACTTGGATGCAAAATAAAAAACCAAGTTAAAATAACTGCTGAAATTGAGAACAATGTGGGTATATATATAATACCCTGAAATATTCTGGCTCCTTTGGGCTTTGCATAAAGAGCCAAAGCAATAATCAAAGGGACAGCAATTTGAAATGGCACAATCATAATTACAAATCTTAATGTATTGCCAAAACCATTCCAAAATTGCCTGTAAAACGAAGAATCTTTATTAGTAAATAGTGTCAAGTAATTTTCAAAACCAATCCATTGCGGTTTTGAAAACATATCCCATTTTGTAAAAGATATATATATTCCATAAATAAAAGGAATGAAGAAAAAGATAATGAATATAAGCATATGTGGTGCGAGAAAAAAATAATGTGCCTTAGATCCTTTTTTTCTGCTTTTACCTTTTTCCATTATACCCTCCTTTCTTGTTGCGGCACTGATATGTATCAGTGCCGCCCGTTAATATTTTTAGAATTTATTCCATTGAAATTTTATCTTTTGTTTCCATCTCAGCCTGCTTAAGTCCATCCTCAATACTAATTTTTCCAAACATAATATCACCCAGAACTTTATCCAATGCGTCCACCGCATATCCATAATATTTATAGTTATAAATTTTTAGTTCCTCGCTTTCAGATGCCAGAAAATATTGAGGCATTTTCGTAAACTCTTCACTCTCCAACGCTTTCTTGGCAGCTGGAACCAAACCTGCAATTGACCAATCTGCTGCATTTTCTTCTACAAATTTAATGAAATCAAGGCAAGCCTTTACTCGTTCCTCATCCTGTTTTGGCTGTACCGGTATGGTAAACTGATGTGATGAAGTCCAGTTCCCCTTTTCTTCTGGCGTAAATACAGGAAAGTCATAAGCCTTTATATTTAATCCGGAATCCCGTACAGCATTATACATCCATACTCCCTCAGGTTCATAAAGAACATTTCCTCCTAAAAATGCTTTCCAAGAATCGTCTCCGTCCTTCTGAGTATTTCCATCCTGCACCAAACTGCAATATTGTTCCAGAGTCTGAACAGCAAGTTCATTATTAAAAGAAGGATTTGTTCCATCTTCACTGAGGGTTCCACCTAACTGTGCATAGGATCCTAAGAATATAGGACGGAACCAGCTTAAACCAATAGGTATAATATTATCCTGTTTAACCACTTCTGCAGTAGCTGCTAATTCATCCCATGTAAGAACTCCATCGTCCAAATCCTTTAATCCGTACTTTTCATATAAGTCCATATTTACCCACAATACATAAGAATGTACATCCAAAGGAACTCCATAATGCCCGCCATTGAGATCAGTCATTTCCCATGCTTTCGAATTATAATTATCCTTTTTAATATCAGATGCTTCTAAATAGGGGGTTAAATCCAAAATTCTTCCCTCTTCCTGATATAAGGGAACCCTCTCTATATGGTTCATTGCCATATCGGGAATTCCTTCACCTGAAGCTTCGGCCATCTGTAATTTTAAATATAAATCTTCTGCAGTCATAGGACGGTGTAATACGGTATAATCTGGATTAGTGGCGTTGTACTTATCCACAATATCAGGAAATGCAGCCCCATCTGCACCTGTGAACATAGTCCATATTTCCAGAGTCCCCTTCTTTCCTTCTGGAACAACGGCATCACCGGGAGCAGCTGTAGTTTCCACAACACCTGAATCTCCAGTATTATCCGCAACATTTTGCGGTGCAGCTTCTCCACCGGAACTGCATCCCCCAAACAACATCGTCAAAGTTACCAATAAAGTTACCCCAATCATTTTTCTCATGTGCGACCCTCCATAATAAATTTGTTAAATTATACAACTAATATATTGTTAACTTTTGTATATGTCAATCAATTATATCTCATTTTATTTAAAATATATGGCATTTTTCTATATCAAACCATATTTTCTGTTTTGTAAAAATATTATTATAAAAAACTATTATCACAACAGTTTTTATGGAGCAATTAATAATTTATATTTGAAATCGACAACCCGTTATACTGTTGGTATAATATTTTATATTAAAAATATAGGGGGAATGAACATGTCATCTTCAGGTTTATTTGAATTAAATTCGGAAAATAAAGAACTTCTGTGCCAGGTGGCTAAAGCTCTTTCTGTCCCTACACGGATTGATATCATAGGATTATTGTACCAAAATCCCCTTTCAGTTCAGGAAGTTGCTGAACAACTGCACCTTCCTCAATCCTCTGCTGGTGTGCATATTCAAATTTTGGAAGATGCCGGAATAATACGCTCAGAAAGAATAATCAGAAATGGCTCTATATTTAAAATATGTTATGTTGAAAAATTTTTGGTAAATATAATATTGCGCTCTTCCTCACCAAGCATCAATCATATATCTTCTTTAGAAATTCCAATAGGAAGTTATACTGACTGTTATGCTGAAATGCCATGCGGCCTTATATCCGAAGATAGTTTTATTGGTACAGAAGACGAGCTTCGTTCTTTCTATCTTTTTGATAAAATAAATGCACAACTCATATGGATGGCCAAGGGATTTCTTGAATACAAAGTCCCCAATATCCTTCCTAAACATAAACAATGCAAACAACTTTCTTTATCGATGGAGCTATGCTCAGAAGCACCTGGATATAACGAAAATTATCCTTCGGATATTTATCTTTCCATTAATGATAGAAGCTGTGGCCATTACCATTCAACTGGTGACTTTGGGGCAAGACGCGGTATTTATACCCCTCAATTCTGGCAAAGTGGATTAACACAATATGGTAAATTAGTCACCTGGCAGATAAACCAGGATGGCACTTTCATTAATGGAGAATATGTAAGCAGTCTAAAAATTCAGGAATTAATGGTTGAATTAAAAAGCTATATTAAATTTCGTATTGAATGTCGAGAATCAAGTAAATATTGCGGCGGCATTAATCTCTTCGGTGAAAAAGCCGGTGATTATGATCAACCTATTATTCTGACCTTAGAACACTAAAATTTTATACACAATAATAAAAAACTGTAACGATTTAATACGTTACAGTTTTTTTAATAAACTAAATATATCTACTAAAAATAGCATTAAACTTTAGCGCCAGAAATACTATTCCACAGTAACAGATTTTGCCAGATTCCTCGGCTTATCCACATCACAGCCCTTTCCAACCGCCACATAATAACTGAAAAGCTGGAGCGGGATAATCGCCAGCGAATTGGCGAAGAAAGGATTGGTCTGCGGGATATAGATTACATAATCCGCTGCTTTTTCGATTTCCCTGTTTCCCTCACAGGTCACGGCAAGCACAAATGCGCCTCTCGATTTTACCTCCACCATATTGCTGATGGTTTTCTGGTACAGCGAGGGCTGCGTGGATACCGCCGCCACAAGCGTCCCTTCCTCTATCAGGGATATTGTGCCATGCTTCAGTTCTCCCGCCGCATAGGCCTCCGAGTGAATATAGGAAATTTCCTTCAGCTTCAGAGAGCCTTCCATGGAAATGGCATAGTCAATTCCCCTGCCGATAAAGAAAACATCCTTTGCCGCAATATACCTGTTGGCAAATCTCTGAATCCTGTTTTTATTATTCAGAAGAAGTTCTATCTGATCGGGCAGACGGCCCAAATCTTCCAGCATGCCCTCAAATTCTCTTTCCGTTACCGTGTGTCTCACCCGGGCCAGCTTTAAAGCAAGCAGATAGAGCGCAATCAGCTGGGCGCTATAGGCCTTTGTCGTAGCTACCGCAATTTCCGGTCCTGCCCAGGTATACATAACATTATCCGCCTCCCTGGCGATGGAGCTTCCCACCACATTGACGATGCCCAGAACCTTAAAGCCACGTTTCTTCGATTCCCGCAGCGCGGCCAGGGTATCCGCAGTTTCCCCGGACTGGCTGATCACCACCACCATGCCCCCATCCTCCAGGATCGGGTTGCGGTAACGGAACTCGGAGGCCAGATCCACCTCCACCGGTATACGTGCCAGCCCTTCCAGCACATATTTCCCGGTAACTCCGGCATGATAAGCGGAGCCGCAGGCAACGATATGGATTTTCCTTACGGACAGAAGATCCTCATCACTCATTCCCAGCTCTTCAATGACGATATCATTCTTCCTGATCCTGGGGCTTATGGTATCGGTTACCGTCTTTGGCTGCTCATACATTTCCTTCAGCATAAAATGCTCATAGCCGGCCTTTTCCGCCGCTTCCGCATCCCAGTCGATGGTAACGCTTTCTTTTTCCAGCTCTTCCTCATCCACATTATAGATGTGCAGTCCTTCCGGAGTCAGACGGACGATTTCCTGATTGTCAATATAGGTGACCGTTCTGGTATACTTCAGTATGGCAGGCACATCGGAGGCGATAAAGCAGCCCTCCCCACTCTGCCCTACAATAAGCGGGCTGTCCTTCCTTACCGCAAACATTTCCCCGGGAAAATCCGAGAACAAAATTCCCAGCGCATAGGAACCTTCCACACGATGAAGCACCTTTACGATAGCCCCCATGGGATCTCCCTTGTAATAATAGTCCAGCATATGGGCCAGGACCTCCGTATCCGTCTCCGAAATAAAATGATAGCCCTTGCTTTCCAGTTTTTTCTTCAGCGGAAGATAATTTTCAATAATTCCGTTATGTACGACGGCAATTGTGCCCTTTTCGTTAAAATGCGGATGGGAATTCACATCACTGGGTGCCCCGTGGGTCGCCCATCTGGTATGGCCGATTCCAAGATTTCCCGGCATCGTCGCCCCGTCATGGGTAAGCTCCTGCAATACCTTCAGTCTTCCCACAGATTTGGTGATGTTGATTTTGCTGCCGTCAAAAATGGCCATCCCCGCCGAATCATATCCGCGGTATTCCAGTTTGGAGAGTCCATCAAGGACGATGGGTGCTGCCTGATTTTTACCGATGTAGCCTACAATTCCACACATACTTGCCTCCATTCAATCACATTACACTTGTTTCCAATAATCTTTATTCATTGCGCAGGCCCTTACAACGCCTGCGGGCAGGCTTTTATAACGCCTCCCCAGGAAAAATCCCGCATATTTGGCCGCGCTTTCCGCAAACAGCCGCAGTACAAGCCAGGGCTTATGGATACTGCACAAATGGGCCGCCGTCTGTTTTACCAGCTTAACCCCCTCCGACTCGGAAGGAAGCCCCTTAAAAACCTCCGGATGCTGCGCCTGGGATACTCCGTTGTCAAAATTACGGTGAAACTGCTCTGCGCAGGTATAATTATGGCAGTGGTACACCTTTGCCCCGGCACAATAAGCAATTTTCCATCCCGCCTGCACCGCTTTAGCCGCAAACAGCATATCTTCATTAAAATTCACATGCCGTTCAAAGCCTCCCAGCTTACGGAAAACCTCTTTTTTATAAGCAGCGCACACATTGGAACAGAAATAGGTTTTAATTCCCATTTCAGGCAGCTGCCCTTTCCCCTTTACACAGCTCTCCTCCGGATAGTTAAACTGCCTGGTGTATTTTTCTATCTCTCCGCTGTCCTTTTCAGGCAGCTGCCTTGCATAGGAAACAGCAATATCCTCTTCCGCGCTCAGCGCCGTCGTCAGCTCCTCAAGAAGCCTGTTGTCGGCCGGCAGCGCATCCTGAGTCATGCATACGAAAATATCCCCTGTGCTGCGGGCTGCTCCATCATTTCTGGTTCCACCATGATTGAATTCCCACTTGGAAAGATGGTGCACCTCGGCGTTCGGATGCTCCCTGGCAAAATCTGTACCATACAGAAGAGCTTCAAAATATTTTTCTTCCGTATTCATTATTATGATCCGGTTCGGCTTCAGAGTCTGTTTTTCCAGCCTGCTGATCAGCTCCAAAAACCGTTTCTCCGGCTTGTATACAGGGATAATAACATCAATCTTCATTCGTAACTTCCCTTTCCTTCCGGCCAGCATCATTCATTGCCGGATTAAAGCACATAAGAATAACTATAAACAGTTATCCTTAATTTTAGAAAAAGGGGCCTTGGATTGGCCCCTTTTAGCTCATTTCAGGTAATATCTTCTTTTTTGTCCTGATTTCCGGTTACCTTCCGGTATCCCTTGACACAATAGCGCTGTAGCTCTTCACAGACGGAGAAGGTGTATATTCCTCCTGCTCAAAGAAGAACTTGTGGAGAAGCACTACATTATCCTCCAGCGAGGTGGGGATAACACAGCTTCCGGCCTTACCGACCTTTCCGGTAACCCTGTTGGTTTCAAACGGGAAGCCGTCGGTTGCCACTACCTTATACTTGGTCAGTTCTCCCAATACCTCCAGCATCTCCGCCGTATTTAAATTGGTGGCCACATGCGGCATAACCGAATCCAGTATCGAGTTCAAAGTGGATACGGAAGCGGTCTTCGCCTTTTCAAAGCAGGCCAGCAGTACGGTACGCTGTCTCTCCGCCCGCTTGAAATCATCCCCTGCCGTATAACGGATACGGCAGTACGCCGTAGCCTGCAGTCCGTTCAGTGTCTGGAGGCCGGGCTGCGTTACCTTGACATAATTATCCGTTAATTTTTCCTTGGTTTCTGTACTGAACATACTGGCCTGGTAATTGTTCAGATGCTTGATTTCATCTTCCTTAACATCAATCTGTATTCCGCCCAGGCTGTCAATGGTCTCTATCAAACCCTCAAAGCCAATGCTGATATAATTGGTAATATTCATGTCCAGGTTCATGTTCAGCATATCTATCGCCTGCTTCGGCCCGCCAGCCGCATAGGCAGCATTGCATTTGCTGTATTTATCATTACCCAGATTCATATACGTATCACGGTATACGGAACAAAGCTTCACTTCTCCCGTATCCTGATTGATAGAAGCGATCATTATTGTATCGGAACGGTTTCCTTTATCCAGATTATCATTTCTGGCATCAATACCGAACAAAGCGATATTACGGTATCCCTTCATAGCTGTATTATTCTCTACCGTATCGTTGATTACAATGTCCTCTTCGTTAACATTGATTTTCTGAATGGAGGTCTGTTTCAGCACCGCCCAGAGAACAACTGCCAGCACAACAAGAGCGACCATTTCCACTGTAAACATAATGATCCTTCTTCTCTTTCTGGCCTTCCTCTTTTTGGACATGGACTTTTTTCCTTTGGAACTGCTGCCTCTTCCATCGGAATTCCTTCCGTCGCCATAACTGCCGCGGGAACTGCGGGGTTCGTCATATTCGTCACGGTAACCGCCTCTGCGGGGCTCTCTGTATTCATCACGTCCGCCTGCACTGCGTGAGCTGCCGTTTCGTGACGCGCTGTTGCGGGAGCCGCTGTTCCGGTTCCCTCCATTACCTCTCTGCGATGATGATGCCATACTTTTTTCTCCTGTTTCCTGTATTTCTAATAAGCATTCTCATTGATAAATCCTTTGAAAAAAGTAAGAAAAAGGATTTTGATATCAAGGGCCATGCTCCAGTTCTCAATGTAGTATATATCATATTCAATCCGCTTCCGGATGGACGTGTCCCCCCGGTAGCCGTTAATCTGTGCCCAGCCGGTCATTCCGGGGCGCACCTGATGCTTTATCATATAGCGGGGAATTTCTTCCCTGAACTTCTCCACAAACTGAGGCCGTTCCGGTCTTGGCCCCACCAGGCTCATATCCCCCAGCAGGACATTAAACAGCTGAGGCAGTTCATCCAGGCTTGTTCTGCGCAGGAATGCCCCAACTCTGGTAATCCTGGGATCGCCCTTCACTGTCCAGCCCTTCTTCTCTTCGCCGGGCTGCTGCTGCCGCATCGTCCGGAATTTATACATCATAAAGGTTTTATTATGAAGCCCTACTCTTTCCTGCTTGAATATGACCGGCCCCTTGCTGGTAGCTTTCACCAGAAGCGCCACAACAAGCAAAAGCGGCGATATCAGGATCAGTCCGAAAAAAGATCCTGCAATATCCACACAGCGCTTCGCCAGCGCGCTGAGCGTATTGGAAAGCGGCACATACCTGATATTGATTACCGGAAGCCCCATCAGATCCTCCATGTAAGGCTTTCCTGGGATCAGAGAATTATAATCCGGTATAAATTTGGTATGGACGCCCGATTTTTCACATAAATCCACCAGCTCCTCCAGTCTGTCATAGCTTTCCAGGGAGAGCGTGATGGCGATTTCATCCAGCTTGTTTTCCGGTAAAATATAGAGAAGGTTGTCAATTGATCCTAATACCTTCACTCCCTTATAGGTTGCTCCTCTGGGCACTTTATCATCCAGAATTCCTCTTACCACATATCCCCATTGAGGGTTGGAATTGATTCTGTTGATATATTCTTCCGCTGCTCTGGAATATCCTACCAGAAGAATGTATTTGAGATTGTAGCCTTTTTTCCTTACATAATACAGTATATAGCGGATAAGGGCGCGCATTAGCAGGGTATTTACCGTATTAACGGCACAGAAAATACCAACCATGCCACGGGAAAAATCGTGCACCTGGAAGGAACTGAAGGTATTATTTACCGTAAACAGCACCGCCAGAAAAACTGTCACGCCAACGATGTTCGCCTTGCAGACATTAACGATTTCCGATTCACTGCGCTGAACCCGTTTGGGTGAGTAAAGCTTGAACCAGTAATACAGAATCAGATATCCCGGCACAACAAAATACAGGGCGCTGAAATATATCTTCATATCCAACACGCCCACCTCAGGACCCGTATCTTTTAAATTGCTCCCTATTTTCAAATACCACGCAAGTATATAGGAGCCTGCAATAACAAATGCATCTACTATGACATGCAATCGGTTAAAGTATTGCTGGTTGTCCTTAATCATGGCTTCACCTGTTTCCCCATATACAAATTGTATTGTACAATAATAATCTTAAAAGCACAACTTAAATTTTCCTTAATCGCCATTTTACGACAGTGTGATATTGTATCTGTGGTGCGTTAGGTATTGTTGCCCGGTCTGGGTCCGCTTCGGATGGGATGGGGCATGGGTGAGGGGGATTTTCAATTGCCATATCAGCCTTGGGCTGTTTCTAAAAGCCTGAAACGGCAGCTTGGACGACCTTGATACGGCAGGAACTCGTCGCTGGCGCTCCTCAGACAGCTCCGTATGGCAGGTTAAGCTGCCGTTTCAGGCTTTAAGAAACAGCTCCAAGGCTTCCCAGGCATTTGAAAATCCCCCTCACCCACGACCCATCCCACCCGAAGCGGACCCAGACCGGGCAGCGATAGCTGACGTACCACAGACATAACGTCGGAAAGCTTTCGAAAGCCGGTTATGAGGACATTGCCGGGGCAAATTGAGGGGAACTAAGGTGTGTCTTATATTAAGATGTAATTGGTTGTCTGAAAGTTTTAAAAATCAAAATATTTTTCCGGCGGTTTGTGTGCTTTTTAAGCCGGCGGCTTATATACGGCGGAACATGTTGAGCCAGAGTTCCAGCTGTATGGTTATATAGTGCCCGAAATTGGCGGGTTTGAAACGGACTTTTCGGGCGCGGGCTTCGGGCGTTGCGCAGAGTCTGAAGCCCTGGCCCATGCCCTTGAGGTATACGCCTCCATAGCCTTTGGCGCAGAAGAAGAGGATTTTCAGGAAAAATCCTGCGGCCAGGAAGGGGAGGTTCAGCAATAACTGGAAAAACGGCATATTTTTGTAAATGAGGTATATGTTATTCCTGGAGGAGTGGGCAATTTTAAAAGGGTTGTAGCGGGAACCAGTGGTGGCGCTGCCGGCATGGTACACCCTGGCAGTGGGTTCGTAACAGTTTTTGTAGCCCAGGATTCGGGCGCGGTAGCCAAGATCCACATCTTCCAGGTATGCAAAATGGATTTCGTCCAGCAGCCCGGTTTTTTCCAGGTATTCCCTGCGGTAGAGGGCGGCGCCTGCACATGCGGAGAATACGGGCACGGGAGCATTGTAGTCGGCGGATGGCCGTCCCTTTCCTATTGCATAGGCCCAGCCAAGGGCGCTGTAAAGATCTCCGGCGCCGTCCATGACGTCCGGCTGTGTCATGGAAAGCATTTTGGTTGCAACGGAAAAAAGGGCGGGATCGCTGTCCATGCGGCGTTCCAGCCTGCGGATGCAGCCGGGATCCACGGTGGTGTCATTGTTCAGCAGGAAGACATAAGGAGTTGCCGACTGTCGGATTCCCTCGTTTACAGCCTCCACAAAGCCTTTGTTTTCCGGAAAACGGATAAGACGTACCCAGGGAAAAAGACGTTCTGCCATTTCCGCGCTGCCATCGTCGGAACCGTTATCAACGATAATGACTGAAAATGTGGGTCCGCCGTGCTCCGGGAAGCAATGTTCCAGGGAGCGGAGGCAGTTTTCCAGATATTGTATGCCGTTATAATTGGGGATAACTACGGTTGTTTTCAATGGATTCCCTCTTTCCTGTCAGGATCCCACAGAATGCGGAAGCCTCGTTTTCTTAAGGCCAGGCAGAAGGCGATGCTTGTCCTGACCGGATCTGCGCCGGCGCGTATTTCCTGCAGGGCCAGATCCAAATCCTTCCTGAATTCAGGCCGGACCTGCATGGTGCGGATGTCTGCGGCCTCCACATCCTGAGTGAGGACCGCCCGGTGCATGTACCCGCTGAAGCGGCGTTTAAGGCCGTCATAGCGCATGGTAACGGTGGAATCGGGCGCTTCGTCGTAAATTCCGCTCACCAGACGGCCATTTCTGGAAGGAAGGGGGCCGGCTACAGCGCCCAGATCACTGCGCTGGCTGAGCGCGTCCGGCATAAACTCCAGGCGGTAAAAGCCCAGGTGCCTGGTATCTTCCGCCTGCGCTTTCCAGCCGTGTTCCCTGCCAAAATCCTCAAGGGCTCTCCTCCCCGCTTCATAGGCATAGGTCTTGCTGGCAGGATTGGAGGCCGTGGAATTACGGTGGCAGCGCCAGTGGTAGAGGATCTTTGGGATATGGACATAGGCTTCCTCGGGCGTCCCTTCAAGAACCTGTCCCGCCGCGCGAAGCACCAGATCATAATCCTGTGCGCCGTCAAATCCGGTGCGCAGACGCAGACGTTTCATAACCGCAGCGTCCATCACCAGGAAATGACAGATATAATTATTAGACAGCAGCAGATCCAGGTTAAAGTCCGTTTTTCTGTGGGGCTCGTAGGTATTCTGCGCTTCGCCGTCACATTTATCTTCATCGGAATACAAAAATACGGGATGTATTCCGTTTTGTTCCTGTTTTTCCAGGGCACAGGCCATTTCGTAAAGAGCGTCCCGGGTGAGAATATCGTCATGGTCAAGAAGGCCGATATAGGCTCCCTGTGCCAGTTCTATCGCCGCATTGGTATTTCCGGCAATTCCATCATTCGAGGCCAGCCTGATGTAGCGGATTCTCTCATCAGCCCTGGCTTCGGCCGCTTTTCTGACACTGTCTCCCGTGCCCGCATCCGCCAGGATAAGTTCCCAGCAGGGGTAGGTCTGTTCCTGAAGGGAATCCAAAAGCTCCTTCAGGTAAACAGGATCGGTTTCATAAGCCGGCACCGCAATGCTGAAGAGCACCGGTTCAGGCCAGCTGCGTCTGCGCTGGGCATCCAGTTCTGTCTCAGTGGGCGGCTGGTACCGGCTGCACGTACCATTGACTCCGGCCTCCTCCGCCTGGGAACGCTCCTGTAAAATACGTTCTTCCACGGCAGAAAATGCCGCGCCCAAGCCGTTTTTTTTCAGATAACGGAATGCCTTTGTGAAATTGGACAGGTTCAGAATATGTCCCATGCAACTCTCCTGTTTTTAAACTCTAAAGTGCAAGAAGCGGTGTCCACCCGAAAAAGAACGGATGGGCACCGATACCTGCCGGCTTTCTGCGCCGTGATATTCATTACTGTAAAAATAAGCTTCCGTCAGGGTACTGCGCATACACTGCACAGTCCGTACACGCAGCATAATAACGTCCCTGCAGCTTCCCTTGCTTTATGCTTCGATCACTGCCTTCAGTTCTTCCGTCAGCTTTTCGTTCTTAGCCTTCGCATCCTCCAGGCTGGTTCCCTTAACGCCCATGTAGAATTTGATCTTGGGTTCGGTTCCGGAAGGTCTTGCACAGCACCAGGAATCGTTGGTCAGGTCAAAATACAGGACATTGGACTTGGGCAGTCCCGTAGGGGTTTCTTTCCCGGTTGCCAGCTCCCTGGTAATTCCTGTCTCGTAATCACGGACATTTACCACCTCCAGCTCTCCAAAACGAGCGGGAGGATTCTTTCTCAGCTTATCCATCATTTCCCCGATCTGCCTGGAGCCGTCGATACCCTTTAAGGTAATGGTGTACAGATCCTCTTTAAAATATCCGTATTTTTCATAGAGGGCAAGCATCTGATCCCACAGTGTCAGGCCGTGCTTCTTGCACCATGCAGCTACCTCACACAGACACATAACCGCTACAACGGCATCCTTGTCTCTCGCGTGGGTTCCTGCCAGGCAGCCGTAGCTTTCCTCCAGGCCGAATACGTAGTTGTTGGAGCCGGTCTGCTCAAACAGCTTGATCTGTTCCCCGATAAATTTAAAGCCTGTGAGAACTTCAATCAATTTTACGTTGTAATCCGCCGCAATGGGGTCTGCCATATTGGTGGTAACGATGGTTTTCACCATAGCCGGGTTGGCGGGCATGGTCCCTGTGGCGGTGCGTTCCCTCAGGATGTATTCCGCAATGAGCATGCCGGACATGTTTCCTGTAAACGGCACATATTCACCGCTCTTTGTATCCAGCGCATAAATGCCCAGACGGTCGGCATCCGGATCGGTTGCCATCACGATATCCGCATTTTTTTCCTTAGCAAGCTTCAGCGCCAGCGTAAATGCCTTGGGATCTTCCGGATTGGGATAATCCAGCGTGGTAAATTCGGGATCAGGAAGCTCCTGCTCCGGAACCACATATACATGCTTGAAGCCCAGCTCGGAAAGCACTCTTCTGACCGGCTTGTTGCCCGTGCCGTGGAAGGGGGTGTATACAATCTTGATATCATCAGCCATTTCCTGAATCACTTCGGGATGTATGATCTGTTTTTTCAGCTCTACCATATAAGCATCGTCGATTTCGGAGCCGATTACCTGGTAAAGCCCTGCTGCCGCAGCGGCATCCTTATCCATGGTCTTCACATCGGCATAATCGGTAACCGCCTTCACCTCATCGATGATTTCCTTATCCTTGGGCGCGGTCACCTGGGCGCCGTCCTCCCAGTATACCTTATAGCCATTATATTCCGGCGGGTTATGGCTTGCCGTTACCACGATTCCGGAAATACAGCCCAGGGTGCGCAGCGCAAAGGAAAGCTCTGGTGTGGGCCGTAATTCATCAAAAACATAGGCCTTAATGCCGTTGGCCGCCAGGCACAACGCCGCCTCGTCCGCAAATTCAGGGGACATGAAACGGGAGTCATAGGCGATTGCCACGCCCTTTTTCTCTCCGCCCTGCTTTAAAATATAGTTTGCCAGGCCCTGTGTGGCCTTTCTTACCGTATAAATGTTCATGCGGTTGGTTCCCGCGCCGATTACGCCGCGCAGGCCGCCGGTACCGAATTCCAGTTCCTTATAAAACCGGTCCTCGATCTCCGCTTCGTTTCCTTCGATTCCCTTCAGTTCCTCTTTTGTCTTCGGGTCAAAATAGGGAGCTTCCAGCCAGAATTTGTATTCCTCCATATATCCCATGTGTTTCTCCTCCTTTTCTTCCGCTTCCGCGGGCCTGTGCAGCAAATGTGCCGCCCCGCCGGGCGGTTATCTCTGATCTCAATCGTTGAAGAAGTCATACTGTCCTTGTTCAGTATACTACATTTTTTTATACCCGTAAAGAAAAGTCACTTTTATCCAGCGTAAAATTCGGGTTGTAATAAGGATCCCCCGCCTCCAGCTGCACCTTCCACTTTTCCCGGAAACGGGCGGATTCCTCATTATAGCGCGCCGCCTTTTCCCCATCCGTATCCAGTCCCCTGGACACGGATTCATAATGATACAGCTCCGCAAAAGGGGTGAATACGTTCAGATAGCCCAGCTGCCGCAGCTTCAGGCAGAAATCCACGTCGTTGAGGGAAACGGCAAAGCCTTCGTCCAGGCCGCCGGCCTCTTCATACAGCTTTTTTTTCACCATAAGGCAGGCCCCGGTTACCGCGGAAACGTCCTGCGCATAGCAAAGCCTTCCCATATACCCCAGGTTTTCCCGTTTCTGACGGTAATGTGTATGCCCCGCCGTCCGGTGGGCGCCAAGGCCGATTACCACGCCAGCGTGCTGGATGGTCTTATCCGCGTAATACAGCTTTCCGCCCACAGCACCCACATCCTCACGCTGTGCGTACATAAGCAGCTCCTCCAGCCAGTTTACGGTTATGACCTGCGTATCGTTATTCAGAAGCAGAACGTAATCTCCCGTGGCCGCGCCCACTCCAAAATTATTCACGGCAGAGTAATTAAAGGCCCCTTTGAAGGTTACAATTTTTATGGAAGGATTGTTCTTTAGTTCCTCATAATAGGAGAAGATTTCCTTTGTTTCACTGTTATTTTCCACAATGACGATTTCGTAATTGTCATAGGTGGACTTCTCTATAATAGAAGTAACACATCTGCGCAGATCCTCCACATGATCCTTATTGGGGATGATAATGGATATTTTCGGATCCCCGATGATTTCATAGGTGATCTTGAAAATGGTCTCAAAGGCCCTGGTGCTTGTGATGGTAAAATGCTCAAAACCATGCTTTCTCAGATGATCCGCCACCGCACCCCTTGCCGATTCAATGGCGTAGGGCTTGGCTTCAATTCCCGAGGCGACGCTGCCTGCGTGCAGTCTCCAGTAATACAAAAGCTTTGGCACATGCACCACATGCTCTGCCTTATCTGTAAGCCGCAGAATCATATCATGATCCTGGCTGCCGTCGAATTTCGTACGGAACAGCTCGGTCCCGTCCAGAAGCTTTCTGGAAAAAACGCTGAAATGGCAGATATAATTATTGGCCCGCAGGTTGTCGATAGCGTAGTCCGGTTTAAAATGCATGGTAATCATCTGGTTGATGTCGCCGTTTTTAAAGGTGGCTTCATCACAGTAAACGTAATCCGCATTTTTCTCATTGATTGCCTTTACATATTCAAAAAGCACACAGGGATGCAGCATATCGTCATGATCAAACAGGCCGATATATTCTCCCGTGGCCATTGTAAGGCATTGGTTGGTATTTCCTGCAATGCCTTCGTTCTTTTCCAGCTTCCTGTAACGGATTCGTTCATCCTTCCCCGCCAGCTCCCTGCAGATTTCTCCCACGTAAGCATGGGCATCATCCGAGCCGTCCGCCAGGCACAGCTCCCAGTTCCCGTAGGTCTGTTTCTGCACGGAGCCGATCATGTCCCGCAGGAAATTTTCCGGCGTATTCCAAAGGGGGGTCAGGATACTGATTTTCACCATATTGGGAAAAACGGTTTCCTCCTGCCGCTTCCTTTCCTCTTCCGAGGGGAAGCTCTCCGTACCGTAATGCTTCATGGCCCTGCGTTCATTGGCTTTATACTTCATCTTCGTCACAACACCGCCGATGCTGCCGCAGTTTTTCACACGGTCCACCTGGCGGATGGCAAAATGCATGCATTTGCGCAGCGGCGTGCTCGCTTTCCAGACAGGGTTGTTTTTAATTCTGTCCAGCTTGAACTGCAGGTCATCCACCTGATCCTCCAGCTCCGCCACACGGCCCGCAAGATAGGTGCTTTTATAATGCTCCTGCTCGTAAGCCTCTTTATAATCCTTTTCCGGCACGACCGCTTCCTGTCCGCCGTTCTTTTCTTTCTTCTGATCCATACGAATTGTCCTGCTCCTCTCAAAGTACGGTGCATCCGGCCGCCTTCCTTTTCATACAGCCAGACGGCCGCCGGCCGGCATTCCCACAGCTGCCGCTCAGTGTACGATCTCCATGGTTTCCGCCGTCCACTGATACAGCTTCTGCCTGGAACAGCAGTCCTCCCAGAGGAAACCGATGCGGTATTCCCCTTCAGGCAGCGCCTCTCTTCCAAACTGCAGGCATACGCCCGTAAGCGCCACCATCTGCAGATGGCCCAGATTTTCCTGGATATCCGGCCTGTACTGCCTGCTGACGGGCAGCTTCCACACAGCGCCTTCCTCCCCGCCATTCTCCGCCGACGGGCCGTCGCCCCGATCCACCGGCTTTAACAGAAGGTTAAAACGATACTGGCTGTTGTCCACCTGAAGCGCATAGCACCAGCCCTGGATAAAATAATTTCCGCCGCCGCTGCGGCCGGTTTCCCACTTACACAGATCACCGGCAAATTCAATCCCCATGCGCAGCACCTCATTGCACCACTCCGGACGTAAACCATCCCGCAGGCTTTCAGGCTCCACGGTATCCAGCCGATCCGTATACTCATATCTGTTTCCGGCGTAAAATTCCTGATCCAGCACATCCTTCACCAGATATCTGTGGTAAAAAGGATCCCGTCCGTAAATATCCGGATGCAGCTCATAAAGCATGTTCAGCTCCTGATGGAGGCGTTTCAGCTTCTCCACGCTGTCGTCCATGCCCCGGCTTAAGGACTCATGATGATAAAGCGCCACATCATTGCAGATCACATTATAATAGCCCATTTCATAGACATGATAGCAGAATTCCACATCATTAAAGGCCACGCGCAGCGCCTCGGACAGACCTCCGGCCTCCTCGTAAATACTTTTTTTCACAAGCAGGCAGGCCCCGGTCACGCCCAGCACATCAAAGGCCAGACGGTTCCTGAGGAAATAATAATCCGTCCTGTCATCCCGAAACTGCAGCTTATGGGCCGGGCCCAGACGGATATTGGTGATGCCGGCATGCTGGATGGTATGGCTGCCCGGATAGAAAAGCTTCACACCCACCGCCCCCACATGGGGAAGCACGGCCTTACGCATCATTTTTTCCAGCCAGTCTTCCTGGATAATTTCTATATCATCATTCAAAAGCATTACATATTCGCCGCGCGCCAGCCCCACGCCTTTGTTGCACATGGCGGAAAAATTAAATTCCATCGGCTCATACACATAACGGAACCGGCACTCCGGCGTCATCAGGGACAGCATGAGTTCAATGCGCCTCCGGTTCTTTTCACTGCTTCCGTTATCTACGACGATGATTTCAAAATTACGGTAGGTACTGGCTTCCATCACGGAATGGATACATGTGGACAGGACGCCCGGATTGTCCTTGGAAGGAATCACGATGGAAACCATGCCTTCCGCCTTCAGGGGCCATCCCCGTCTTATGTATGCCGCGCTTTTGAGCTCTTCATATTTTTCTTCCATACCGAACGGACGGATGGGGCTTGTATTATGGAAAAGCACGCTGTCAAAATGGCAGGCCTCCCCCGCCTTTTCCACCGCCTTCAAACAGAAATCATACAGATTGCTTCTGAAATCCCCGGAGCCCAGCCACGGGATATCCTGGAGGCTTTTGGTCCTCACCGCAAAGAGGTTCCCGAAATAAAAATAGGAAATCAGCGTATCCGGGGACCAGTCCGGCTTCAGCCATGGATTCCGGCGCCTGGGTTCTCCTGAAGCGCTGTCGATTTCATCCTCGTCCGCATAAACCAGCAGCGCCTTTGGATGTCTGGCAAAATAATCTGCAAGAAGGGCCATTTCTTCCTTCTCCGGTTTTCCGCCGTCCCCATAGAACACCGCAATGTCCGCCTCAACCTCCTTTAAGGAAAACTTTTCCCCGCAGCCGCTGTAGGCGATATATTCCATGGAAAGATCCTGCCCAAGCAGGACAGAGCCTTCCCTTTCCTGCTGTTCCTTTTTCAGAATCCAGTCATGATAGGCAACCGTCTGACTTACGATTCTGTTTTCATATTTTAAAGTCTGTCGTCTCCGCATGGGAGCCTGCAATATTTTCTTCAGGTTCAAAACCAGTGCCTCCTTTTGAGATTGGCATCCACCGCGGACGCCGTTTCCTCCGACAGCCATTCTATCTCGAACTCCACCTCTAAAATCCCGTCGCCGCCCTCCGGCACTTTATCCAGCCGGATATTGATGTTGGGATCATTGCTGTGGAAAAAGAATACGGGATGGGGATCCTTTTTCGGCGTCAGCTCCCATCCGTTCATCGCCAGATAAGCCGGATCCGACAACGGCAGCTCCATGCCGTTCAGCACAGCGCTCTCCATGCGTACAATACAGGAGCTTTCCGCAGGATCGATACGGATTCCCCTGACGCCCTCCTTCACAGGCACACTGATACGCATGTGATCATCCACAAGATAGCTTGGAAAATGATGATAGGAATGCTCCGGGCTGTAGCCCGCGCCGTAATCTTCGAATATCTCCACCTTTTTGCGATCAAGCCTTGAAAAAAACTCCTGCCAGGGGATCGCCCTCCTGCCAAGCAGCACCCGCATATCGGAAACTGACACACGGTTGCCCGTAACGGCCTTTTGGAAACGCCGTTCCCTGGCCCGGTATTCCTGCGCCGCCTCCTCGCTGATTCCCAGCTCCTTCAGGAATTCCTCCACAGGAAGTCCCTTACGCTTGCCGTCTCCCATCTGATAGCAGTACAACGCACGGAAAGCCAGTGCATTGGAATCCACACATTCCTCAAAGGTCCACTCATAATCAATCAGGTTCCAGCGGCCCTCTTTATCTACAATAATGTTTCCGAATACCAGATCATAATCCGATACCGGCACCTGCGCCCTGTAACGGATTTTATCCAGATATGCCCCGAAAAGGCTGCGGAAGCAATTCATGTCCTCCCGATCCAGGCAGTCATCCATCATTTCCTCCAGCGTACAGCCCTCCAGATATTCAAGCTGTACTTCCGGCAGGCCCTTCCCGTCCTTTATCAGATGACATTCATTTATAAAAAGTCCACTTCCTTCGTATCTTTTTTTCAGTTCCTTATAAAATTTCGCTATATTTTCCACATGCTCGGCCGCTGCCGGGGAATCCGGTATTTTGCGGACGACACGCCTGTTTTCCTGCTCCACAATATCCGTACGGATAGCATAAATATCCGCCCGGTCATTGGAGAATTTCGTATAAACGGTGTCCGGCGCAGGCCCCGTCATCACCAGGTAGGAGTTGCTGTACATGGGGAATATGCCTTCCCGGATCACCATATCAAAGGCATTTTTCTCATCGAAAAGAAGCATTCTGTCCGCATCAAAATTCCGCAGGTTCTTGCTCAGCTCGCCCACCTTGGGAAGGCGTCTGTCGGAATAAATGGTGTCGGCAAATTTATAATCCGGGTAAGGGTAGTAAAAATGATAGTCAGCAACACCGCATTTACGCATCAGCTTCTCCAGGCCGTTCCTGGTAAAGGTGCGCACCACGCCGCCATCAGGATAATCCTCAATCCCCGCGAAAAACCGGGATAAATGATCCTCCGCGCAGCCAGCCCAGTACTTCATCCCCATCTTGTTTTCAATGGCGATGACTAGGTTGCCGTCCTTTTTTACATGCTTCTGGTTAATGTTCAGGAAATCCTCAAAGGGCGTTTCCGTGGGAATGTAGCTCTGCCCGTATTCGAAAACGCCTATCAGCAGAACATAATCGTAATCGCAGGGCAGAATCGGTTCTATATCATTGAAATTCCCCACATAAATCGTTACATTGTCATATTCCTTGTTGCGATAGGCATTGATGAGACTCCTTTTTTTGGATAAATCCACACAGGTGACGCTGCCGGCCTTACGGGCCAGCACTCCTGTGACCGCTCCCATACCGCTGCCTACCTCCAGCACCTTCGTATTTTTATCCATGGGAAGCCAGGCCGCAATATTTTCCCGCTGCGGCGAAAGATGATAAAACACAGGCCAGCTGCGCTTTTCCTCTATTTTTTTCTGGTATTCCTCCGGCGGATAATTTTTTACAATATCCAATATTTCATCCTCTACCGTTCCGTCACAGTAGAAGTCTTCTCCGGGGTAAAAGGATAAGTCCAGTTTCACTTTCCCTATCTGCTCAGTCATCTTTGGCCCCTGCCTTTCGCACTCTATAATCTGGCAACCTTCACATCAGATTCCATATCGAAGTATCCCACCGTATCCCTGTCGGAAATCACGGTCAGGTTCATAATATCATACAGACGGTGGTATACCGTAAAGGAATCCCCCTTATATCCGGTCACTCCCAGGGACAAAAGGTAATCGCCGCCCTGCAGCCTCACCTTCTGTGAAAAAGTAATTTCCAGCTCTTCCCCGGCCTTTACCCCTTCCAGGAACGCCCGCTCCACCATGGTATTCGTCCCGGTAATTTCCACGCCCTTGATATTTTTAATGGAAAGCGCAAAAATCGGCGCGGGCACATCCTCGTGGATATGCACCCTCATATGCATGGTAAAGGGATCACCCTTCAGTATGGTTGTTGTCTCCACACCATTTCCGTCCGTCACATAATAATCTATAATCTCCGCTTCCTTCGTTCCGTATTCCAGCGCCTGAGGATTTACTCCCTGCGCCTGTGTGCGGGGATGCTTTTTCAACGCAGTCCGACCTGACTTTTCACTGGCGGAGGCTTCGTTTTCCGCGCTGTTGTTTCCTTTACCGTTGTTTTCTTTACTGTTGTTTTCCTGAGCGCTGCCGTTTCCGAAAACATTCTCATTGACCGTACCGCCGTCCGCCTTTGCCGCTGCGGCCCGTATGTCCTTATCCTGAAGCAATCCGCCTTTGCCGCCTGTTTCGGGCATTTCATACTGTCCCACCAGCACACGCTTGTAGGCGTCAATCATTTCCTTGGGGCTGCCCTCACCAAGCTTTACGCCCTGATTGAGCAGTACGGCCCGATCGCAGTATTTGCTGATGGCGCTCAAATCATGGCTGACAAAAAGAATGGTCTTTCCCTGCTTCTTGAATTCTTCGAACTTATGATAGCACTTTGCCTGGAAAAAAACATCGCCAACGGAAAGCGCTTCATCCACAATCAGGATTTCCGGATCGATATTGATGGCCACAGCAAAAGCCAGCCTTACAAACATACCGCTGGAATACGTTTTGACGGGCTGGTATACATATTCTCCGATATCCGCAAAATCCAGGATATCCTGAAGCTTTTCATCTATTTCTTTTTCTGAAAACCCGATCATGGTTCCATTCAGATATACGTTCTCAATCCCGTTGTACTCCATGTTAAAGCCGGCGCCCAGCTCCAGCAGCGCGGAAATCCGCCCGTTGACTGCCACCACGCCGTCCGTCTCATTGAGTACACCCGTAATGATTTTAAGAATTGTGGATTTACCGGAGCCGTTGGTACCGATGATCCCCACGCATTCCCCCTGATAAATATCCAAATCCACATTACGCAGGGCATAATGCTCCCTGTACCTTTTCTTACGGGCCAGGCCCAGGGAATCCACCAGACGGTCCCTGTTATGATCATAGAGTTTATATACTTTATTTAAGCCCTCCACATGGATGGCAAGCTGTCTTTCTTCCATTTTTGCTCCCAACTGCGCGTTTTTGACGATACGGCGCTTACATGATATCCGCGAAATGCACCTTCAGGCGTTTATAAACAAGCGCGCCGATACAGAACAGCACCACCGTGATAATCCAGAAATACATCGTGGAATAAAAATCTTCCCAGAACCACTGTTTCTCATAAATGGAGCTGCGGTAGCCTTCCACAATATAGACAAGCGGATTGATTTTCACCAGCATCTGTGCCTTTTTGCTCAAAGTCCCCAGCTGCCAGAGAACCGGAGTCGCCCACATGCCTATCTGCAGGCCAATGCCCACTATCTGCTGAAGATCGCGGAAATAAATGACCACGGAGCAGGTGGTATAGCTGATGGCCAGCACCAGGGCAAACATACAGAAGCTGTAATAAAAAATCTGGAGCGTATACAGGCTGGGGGGAAAACCATAAAGAAAGGCTATGGCTAAAAGCACCAACACAAAAAAGCCATGGATAAACGTGGCTGCAATAATTTTAATAATAGGCAGAATACTTATTTTAAATACTACTTTTTTTACCAGATATTCATATTCAAGCAGCGCCATCATCCCATTAGTGAGCGCTTCGGAAAAATAAAACCAGGGTACCAGCCCCGCCGTCAGAAATACCAGGTAAGGGACTTCAATCCCATCTCCCAGAAGCTGCGCCTTCTGCGGCATAATTACCTGAAATACCACATAATACATCGCCACAGTGACTACCGGCTGCACCATGGCCCAAATGGCTCCCATATAGGAACCTGCATACCGGCGCTTAAAATCGTTCTTCGCCAGACGCCATATCAGCCGCCGGTTCTGGTAAAGCTCAAACGGGAGGAGGATTATCTTATCATAAAATTTCAGTACGGCTACTACCGCTGCCGCAATTAACGTGCAGGCGATGATCTTCTTTATCAGCTCGTCCGTCTGGTTTGCCAGCGGATTATGGTAACACGCAATAATCACCCCCATGATTAACATTACGAGGGTGAATATAGTTAGTCCTGTCTTTTTGCTGACGCCCTGTCTGAGCGCGGGCTTCTCTTTTCTCTTCTTGTTATTCATTCCTGTTTTCCGGTTCACTCCGCTTTATACTCTTTAATTCCGCCCCATTTAGTATCCTTTTCAGACTGGATCAGCTCCATACCTTCGGGAATAGGCCATTCCACGCCGATATCCGGATCATTCCATGCAAGGCCGCCTTCATCATTCGGATGATAGAAATCCGTACACTTATAGGCAAATTCGGCATAGTCAGAAAGCACCAGGAAGCCATGGGCAAAATTCTTCGGAATAAAAAACTGCTTTTTATTCTCTTCTGTCAGAAGCACACCGAACCACTTTCCGAAGGTGGGGGAATCAGCTCTTAAATCCACCGCCACATCATACACCTCGCCCTTCAGGACGCGCACCAGCTTATCCTGGGGATAATGTATCTGGAAATGAAGGCCTCTGAGCACTCCTTTTTTTGAAGCAGACTGATTATCCTGCACGAATATCTGATCGATTCCGGCCTCTTTATAATCATTATAATTATAGGTTTCCATAAAATATCCGCGGTTATCACCGAAAACGGTGGGCGTAATCACCTTCAGCCCTTCAATTTCACATGTTTCTACCGTAATTTTTCCCATTTCTGTAATTCCTCGTTTCTGATATCAATATTTTGCTTTAGCACAGCCGCCCGCTAAAGGAAGGCCTTTACAGTCCGTTGGCAACCTCTACCATGTATTTTCCATAATCCGTTTTCATCAGCGGCTCCGCCAGCTTCAAAAGCTGTTCCCTGGATATAAAGCCGCGCTTAAAGGCAATTTCTTCAATACAGGAGATATACAGGCCCTGTCTTTTCTGGAATGCGGATACGAAATCCGCCGCATCCAGCAGGGAATCGTGGCTTCCCGTATCCAGCCAGGCGAAGCCCCTTCCCAGAGTTTCCACACGAAGAGTACCCCTGCGCAGGTACTCATTGTTTACAGCCGTAATTTCTATCTCTCCTCTTGCGGAGGGCTTTACGTTCTTTGCAATTTCCACCACATCATTATCATAAAAATACAGCCCGGGAACCGCATAATTGCTCTTGGGATGCTCCGGCTTTTCCTCAATGGAAAGTGCCTTTCCGTCCTCATCAAACTCAACTACGCCGTATTCTCTGGGGTCGCGTACATAATAACCGAAAATTGTAGCTCCCTTCTCCCGGGAAGCAACAGTCCGCAGCACTTTGGAAAAGCTCTGCCCATAGAAAATATTGTCTCCCAGTACAAGCGCCACGCTGTCTTTTCCGATAAATTCCTCTCCGATAATAAATGCATCCGCCAGTCCTCTCGGAGCTTCCTGTACGGCATAGGATAAAGTCAGCCCAAGCTGCTCTCCGGTCCCTAAAAGTTCCTTAAATATCGGAAGATCCCTCGGTGTGGATATGATGAGGATTTCACGGATATCCGCCAGCATCAATATGGACAAAGGGTAATAAATCATCGGTTTATCATATACCGGCATAATCTGCTTGGATATTGCCTTGGTCAGCGGATACAGTCTGGTTCCGCTTCCTCCTGCAAGAATAATTCCTTTCATGGTCGTGCTGCTCCTTTCAGAGGCCCTTTTTTCCGCCGGGCCGTTCATCACTTACCTGAAACCTTATTTCATAAAGTACTGCAGTGTTGCCGCCAAATAAAGGCTGTCACACTGCAGTGTCTGCACTGTCTTAATTAAATGACATTGCCCGCTGAACTGTTACGAACCGCTACCATTATTTGTACATCTCGTTGTAATATTTCTGGTAATCACCGCTGGTAACGTTTTTCATCCAATCCTCATGCTCAAAGTACCATGCAATGGTCTTCTTTATGCCTTCCGCAAACATGGTTTCCGGTTCCCAGCCGATTTCCGCCTTGATCTTATCCGGCGCAATGGCATATCTGCGGTCATGGCCCTTGCGGTCCTCCACATAGGTAATCAGATCTCTGGAAACCAGCGCCCTTCTCGGATCGTCCTCAGCCAGCATTTCCTGGAGGGTATCTATGATAATCTCAATGATCTGTATATTCTGCTTTTCATTATGTCCGCCGATATTGTATGTTTCAAAAAGTCTGCCGTTCTCCTGTACCATATCGATGGCCTTTGCATGATCCTCAACGTACAGCCAGTCACGCACATTTTTGCCATCTCCGTAAACGGGCAGCTTCTTTCCATGAAGCGCATTGTTAATAATCAGCGGAATGAGCTTCTCCGGGAACTGATAAGGGCCGTAATTGTTGGAGCAGTTGGTAATGTTCGCCGGGAAATGATAGGTATCCATATAGGATTTAACCAGCATGTCCGAGCTGGCCTTACTTGCGGAATAGGGGCTGTGAGGCGCATAAGGAGTTGTCTCGTAAAAATACTCACCCTCATTTTCCAGGGAACCGTATACCTCGTCCGTGGATACATGAAGGAATTTCTTCCCTTCCTTAAAGCTGCCGTCGGGATTCTCCCATGCCGCCTTGGCACAGTTCAACATGACTGCAGTGCCCAAAACATTGGTCTGAACAAAAATTTCGGGATTGCGGATGCTTCTGTCCACATGGCTTTCCGCCGCAAAATGCACCACTCTGTCAATGTCATTTTCCGCAAAAATCTTTTCAATCGCTTCCTTATCACAAATGTTGGCTTTAACAAAGGTATAGTTCTCCCTCTCCTCCAAATCTTTCAGATTTTCCAGATTGCCGGCATAGGTGAGGGCATCCACATTGATAATCCGGATTTCGTTGTCATATTTCCTGAACATATAGTGGATGTAATTGGAACCAATAAATCCTGCGCCGCCTGTTACCAAATAAGTTCTCATATTTTTCTCCTTTGTCTCCGCCTTAAAAATTAAATGCCCTGCAGCCGTTCTTTCTGCCGGAATCCGGCCGGTCTTCTTTTGCACCGCAGGCTGCCGCCGCTTTAAAAAGCTGTTAAACAGGCAGAGAAACTGACATTAAGCTTAATTTTAATTAGTATACCACAAAATTCTTGTTTTACCAAATAAAACCTTGAAAATGGTAGTTATTCATAATAGTTCAGGCAGGTTTGCGCAGTGAATGCGCAAACCGTGAGAAAACGTGGTGGAAGCAAACATCCGCCCCTCGCCGAAGGCGACTTTTAATGGGCGGATGCAGTAACAGTTCGGACGAAGGCTGAACTGTTACTGCAGTTCAGAACCTATACTGTTATGTTTCCCTGTCAAAATTTATGCTTTCGGCAAAAACAGCTTCTGCCGAAAGCAATCAAAGCCCCCGCCGCAAGCAGCGGGATATCAAACTTGCAACGCTGCTAAGCAGCGGGGTCTTTGACCCTCGCGGCAGTCGCCAAATATCCATGCACGCATGGCTACCTGGCTCGTTGCCCGCGGAAATAAATCAGTAGCCAAGATAGCTGATATTCAAATCCGTATAACCGCTGATTCCGCCGATTTTTCCTTTGGAGGAATACTGCCACATATCATATCTTCCGTTATACGTAGGTGCGGCAGCATACTGGGCCAGCCAGATTTTGTAGCTTCCCAGGGCGCCTACGCTCAGCTTGGAGCTGAGCCATGTTTTATTGGCATAAACTCCCGCCGTATAGCCGCTGTTGGCAATGGTCTGGCAATAAGCGTTAACAATCTGCGTTCTTGTTGCAGTATCCAGGCCGTCCGCACGGCCGCCGCTGGCTTCCACATCCAGAAATACAGGATAGGAGATTTTATAATTTTTGATCAGCGCCACCGTCATGGAGGCCTCCTCCACCGCTTCAATCTGGTTTACCGCCTGAGTGAAGAAATAAATTCCCACCTTCAGCCCCGCGGCAGTCGCCCCCTGAATGTTGGCCCTGAATTTCGGATCTTCAATCAGCGCTCCTGTGGAAGAACCACGGTATCCGCATCGTATAATGACATAGGATACCCCTGAATTCCTTACTTCCGTCCAGTTAATATTGCCGTTATGCTTGGATACGTCAATTCCCAGGACACCTGAGCCCGCATTCAGTGCGCCGTCGCTTCCAAAGGTGTATTTCACACCCTGGATAACCTGTTCGCCGGTTACCTTGTTGCCGTTCTTATCGAAATAATAGCGCCTGCCGTCTATGGTCTGCCAGCCGGTGTATTTGTACTCTGTGTTTTCATTGACTCTGTAGAAGGTATCATATTTGTAATAATCTGCAACCACTGCCGCCACGAATTTTCCATCAGCGGTTTTAACATAGAGGAGATTGCCGCTTCTGTCCTTTAAAGGCGTCTTGGTATCATTCCTGGGATCGTCTCCCGTTACCGTCACTTCACAGGTCGCGGTCTTGGAAGTATCCTCGGAGCTCTTGGCCGTTATTGTTACCTTACCAGGCCTCAGGGCTTTGATGGTTCCGTTTCCATGCTCTTCCAGAGAAACAATGCTTTTATCCGAAGTATACCAGAGACAGCCTGTATATCCCGATGTGGTAATCGTGGGATTCAGCTTTACCGTATCCCCTACCTTCATGGTCAATTTATCCTTGTCAAGGACGATTTTTTCAACCTTGGCTGCAACTACGGTTAATTTCACTTTTTTGGACCTGGTATCGCCGTTTCTGTATTTCGCAGTAACCGTTATTTCCGTTTCGCCGGAGCGGATTGCCCTGATCTTGCCATTGCCATCCACCGTCGCATACTTGGTGTTGGCGATGGAGAAGGAACGGCTTTCCACATCTCCTTTAATGGTGAAATAATCGTTTTTGGTTTCGCCTGCCGTTACCTTTACTTCTCTCACGTCAAACTCATTTTTTTCATCAGCTGTAACCTGGAAGGAAAATGTTGCTGTTTTACCTGTGTCCTTCTTGGAGGTTGCGGTAATGGTAACCTTACCGGTATTGACGCAGGTCACTTTACCGTTTGCATCCACTTTGGCAATCTTGTCATCCGAGGATTTCCAGTTAACGGATGCATCTGCATTGGCCGGATCAGGAGTAATGGAAAGCTGAACCGTGGTTCCTTTCTTACCGCTGTCTGCACCGGTTATTTTAATGCTCTTTAATACGGCCTCCGCCTCTTTTACTGTCACGGAAATATTCCCTGATTTTCCTCCCGCTTCCGCTGTGATGGTTACGGTTCCGGCCTTTATGCCAGTTACCTTGCCGCCGTCCACGGTTGCGATACTTGTATCCGAGGACGACCACCTGATGCCGTCATAGCCGGCGCCATCAGGCGAGACTTTAGCCGTCAGGGTAATGCTGCCGCCTACGGTTACGGTAGAATCTCCGGTAACCGTTACAGTGTCTACCGGATTTTCTTTGGCAGATACTGTTACATCCGCGGTTGCCGTCTTACCTCCGCTGTTGGTGGTTACGGTGATTGTTGCATTACCTGCTCCTACAAAGTTAACGGTTCCGCCGCTTACCTTTGCTACGCTTTCGTTGCTGCTGGACCAACTGATACTCTTATCCGCAGCATTATCCGGGCTGACCTGGGCAATGAGTGTTGCACTCTCTCCTACCTTTCCCGAAAGGCTGGACGGGCTTAAAGATACGCCTGTTACCTCCACCGGGCCGGGATCCGGATCTGACGGCTCAGGATCCGGTTTAGAAGGATCGGGATCCGGATCCGGTTTGGAAGGATCCGGGTCAGGCTTGGAAGGCTCCGATGGATTCTCCGTAGACTCCGAAGGTTTGGAGCCGGGTTCCTCATCAGAAACAGACGGTTGATTTGTATCCGATGTTTTTGTGCCGCCGCCTTCGGTTATTGGCTGTGCCGTATCATTTTCCCTCATTATCCAGGCCTTCTGCGGCTTCATGCCGGACAATTTATCAAATGCAATGCCCGCCGAAGCAGAAGGATCCGGAATATCGGATTTCTTCACTTCCACATATTCCCCCTTGCCGTCGGTGCTGCCTATCGGTGTTTTGGTGGATTCCACCCATTCCACGGTATCCTGGATTACCGATTCCGTCTGGGTTTTAACCTGTGTATCCTCTTTGGCGGCGTTTACCTCAGATTCTTTTTTGACCTCATCACTGACATCAATTTTCTTATATTCAATATGATCCTTTACGGTAACCTCCTGGGCATCCGAAGGCATGGCATATCCATCCTGGTTCTCCGGGCCGGTTATTCTAACCGTATATTTGCCAGGGGTAATTCCGGTCAGATAAATAATTCCGTCCGTATTATCATCATCTTTGTTATATGTTTTATCCGGTCCCTTGATCTCCACCTGGAAATCCACATGAGGAATCAGCTTTCCGGTCTTCCTGTTAACGAACTTGATTTTCAGATCCTTTTCCACAGAAGTCATGTTCAGACCTACCTGAACGTCGGAATTATCATCCTTTTCGTTATACTCCTCCGATTCCTCCATGGACTCCGAGAAATCCGCCGCTTCCTGTTTCGCCTTATGCGCATCCGCAACGGCCATGAAAGTACTTTCCCCTGCTATATTGAGCTGTGAAAGATTTTGTCCCACAGAGGCAAAAGCCTCCACCTGTTCATCTACAGACTTGGCATTCGCAAGTACGGAGAACGTAACTACGGCAAAAATGCATACGAAAATCCCCATGAAACCTACTACTTTGTCCATTGTATGCAGGCTGTTCCAAAATTCCACCACAGGATTTTCCTGTTTTTTATGGGATGCGCTTTTTCTGCCGGGATTCCGGGAAGAGGTATTTTCTGCATAGTCCCTGCTTTTACCGGAAGGCGGCTGGGTACGTTTTTTCGCATTGGCCGTGCGTACTTCAGCTTCCTCGTCCCAGTTGTCATTCTCACGGGGACGGCGTTTTCCGGCATTTCTATCCGACTGTGAACGGCGTATATATTCTTCCCTTTCAGTTCCTCTGTATTCCGAAGCCCTCTTGCTTTTTTCCGGGCCAGCTGCCGCAGCTTTGGAGTTCGCGCTGCGTTCGGCGCCGTTTCTTGCAGCCATCGCAGCGGAGGATGTCCTGTTGGGCCGTTCGGAATCCGCCATACGGGGTGTCTGCGAGCCCTGACGGGATTCATATCTTTCCGAGCGCGGCGGGCGGGCGGCGGCATCTTTTCCGGAATCACGTT
>NZ_KE992759.1:1689-20121 GCF_000466465.2 Clostridium sp. KLE 1755 | reverse complement strand
CCACGGAACCAATTGAGGGCAGAAAGAACCTGGGGGTATTGTTAGCGGTAATTTTCTTATTTAGTAATGTGTTGTTTCGTTGAATTTTATGTTATAGGAGTCATTTCCTTGGGTTAATTTAATTCTGTAATTTGAATTGGCAGTTGGTCTTTCATTTGCAGGAGGATTGTTTTTTGTTTTTCTTTAATGCGGATGGTGGCATCTTTTCCGGTAAGGTCAAATTTTACGTTTTCTATTGTTGGTGCGTCTTTTCTTATTTCAATGAGGTGGCAGAATATGGCTTGTTTTCCGGAGGTACGTTCTATTAGATAAGTGATTTTTTCATCTGACGGATTTCCGGGGCCCAGTCCCTGGTAAAGGTGGTGGTTCTGTTGGCTGGCGTAGATTGTGGTGTAAATGTCCTGGGTTTGGTATGTGTTTATGAGTTCTTGGCTGGCGGCCAGGGGTCTCATTTTTTCCAGGAAGCAAAAGGGCGGGTTTTGTGAAAAGGGGGAAACAGCAGCGGTTTCGGGGGTTTTGCAGGCCTGGCCGTTGAAATGCATCACCCAGTCTATCTGGTGCGGGCGGTCTGCTTGTACCACAAATACTTCCGCCAGCCATTTGGGATTCCAGAAAAGCCTGCGGTTCATGTATACGCCGTCGTATATTTCTTCTTTCCACAGCCTGGGGGCATTGCTGTCGGGACGGGGGCGTGTGTCTTTTGAAAAGTCGGCTTCGGCTTCCAGGTATATGCCTTGTTCCTTTAGCTCATATCGTACCAGTCTTGCGTTTACCGGAGGTTGGTTGCTTTCATCGATGACTGCCGTATTGTGTGTGGCTGTGTTTTTATAATATTGATAATGCATGGGGGCGCCATAGCCGCAGGTTCCCAGATCAGGGGCAATGTCGGTGCCAAATGCGCGCAGTGTAATGGCCAGCTTGTCAAAGTGTTCGTGTTCTCCGGCATATGGTCCGTGTCGAAAGCAAAGGCATGTGTTGCCATTTTCACGTAGCATGGTCAGTCCGCCGCCGTTTTGGGCAATATAGCTTTCTTTTAGCTTTTCCTGCTTTGTGTCTAATGTTTCGGGTCCGTATAGAAAGGCTTCTGTGTTTAAGCTGCGGGGGGTTCCCTGGTATGATTTTTTCAGTATGTCATGTATTCCGTCAACAGGGAAGTTTGATGCGGCAAATTCCAAAATCTGATATTCTTCCATTCCGCCCTGTGACAGCTGTGCATCATTGATAACAGGCAGTGTGCCGTCTTCCTGCATGTAGCGCAGAATACAGGAAATCATTTTCGGGTAGTTGGGATGTCCCAGCAGCCCGTGTTGTGTACGGCGGGCGAATTTTTCATAGGTAAAAAAGCTTTTCAGGGCGTACATATGATATGAGAAAGCGCATTCATACCACATTCCATCCTCCAGGACGCCTCTGTCCAGCTGGTCCTTCAGTCCATATTTGTCATAGACGGCAATTTTTATGCAGTCTTTTCTGTCCAGTATGATGCCCAGCATTCCCAATGCCGCTCCAATTACAACGGCGTGATTGTGAATCTGTTTTTCTGTGTATTTCAGTAAAAATTCAGCAGCAGGGAGAAACAGGCCTTCACATATGGTTTTCTTTTCTTCTGCAGACAGCTGGTCCTGAATCATATCGTATGCAGTAACAAAATGCTGTATAAGAATTGCCTCGTCCAGCGTCTGGGCCTCGGCCTTTCCGGGGCCGTTGCATGGTATGTTTCCATGGATTTCATAGCCTGCATAGTATTTTGCATAGGTTAGTAATATCTGCTTTACCTTTTCAAAATATTCCTTTTCATTTGTGAGGAAGAATAATATGCCCATATTTACGCTTTGGATCGCATTCTGGTTGTGGATATGGCTCCACCAGGCGCCATGGAAGGGTTCGCCGTGATAAATTTTCCCGCATCTTGGGCATCGGTGTTCCTTTTCATTGTTCCTGTTAAATTCCAGCGCTACCGAACAGTCCGGACAATAGTAATATAGGATCCAGTTTCCGATTCCTTTTTCGGGGACCTGAATCCGGCTGGTAAATACAGCCTTAACTTCCTCCTGCAAATGCCTGACAAGCGCAGGATTATTCTGTATCCGTTTTCGATATTGTTCTATTTCTTTTTTTGAAAATTGGATCATTATGTGTTCTTCCATCCTTTCCGGCAAAATTTTTTATTTTATAAAGTAAGCCCTTATAAACGGTTTATCTGCACCGTTTATAAGGACTTCTCTGTAAAAATATAATTATCACAGGTCTTTAACCGGCAGGCGTCGGGGCTACATCAGATGGAGCGCCCTGGCGGCTGTGATCAGTATCTCTCCTGCGGGGATATCTTTGAGGTCTCGTTCTGTAATGCCGTGGAGGGCAAGGAGAAGGACGAGGTATATGATGGTTCCGAGGATGAGGCAGAGGATAGTCATGGCCATGCTGCCCATTTTTTCGGTGAGGAGCTTGTTTATCAGGAGGATAATCACGCCTGATACGGCTGCGGAGATGACAGGGGTGCCTATCATACGGCCCCAGTCAATGCGCAGGGATATCCGCCGTTGTACGGAAAGCAGGTTCAGGATAAAAAGCAGGGCATACAGGACGATGGTGGAAATGAGGACGGCGGTGATGCCCAGCTTCGTGCTTTTAAGAAGGATGTACAGGGTGATGATATGGACGAGGAAGGCGATCGCTGAGTTGATGAGGACGTTTCTTTCCCGTTCAAGTCCCTGGAGTATGCCTGCCATGGCCATGGAAAGGGCCTGGAATATGATAGCGATGCTTCCGATGCGCAGAAGCGCGGCGGGAAGTTCCAGGTTTCCTGTTTTAAACAGCGCCGGCATCAGGGTATCTGCCATGATGGCAAAAAAGGCGGCTGCAGGCAGGGCAAGCAGGAGGGCCAGGCGGAGAAGCAGCTGGGCCTTTTCCTTGAGGCGGCCGATGTTCATGCTGGCATTAGAAACGGACATGGCCGGTACGAGGGATGCGCATATGGAGGTAACCACGATAATGGGCATTCCTGACAGGATTCTGTATTTTCCGGCATAAACGCCCCACTGGACTATGGTATCCTGTGATTTGGAGCTCATTTTCAGGAACATGATCTGATCTGCAATGACACTGCCCTGGGTTACCAGCGCAATGAGAATTACCGGGAAAGAGGTGAGCAGGAGGATGCGGATCAGGCGGTGGTAGCTTTCAGTGCCTTTTCCCATGTCCTTTCGCTCTTTTTTACGGAAGCTGCTTTGGAACATGAAAAATACCACCAGGAGAAACAGAAGGGGTACCAGGCTTCCGATAACAAGGCCAAGGATGCCGCCTGCGGCGCCGAAGGCCTGTTCGTAATTGGGGTTCTGAAGCAGGGCTCCCACCTTGCTGCCGTACTCTCCCATTTTTCCGGCGGCTACAAGCATTACAATAAGACAGAGCACTTCTTCCAGGAAGCGGGAAAGCGCCGTGGGAACCATCGTACCCATGCCCTGGAAAAAGCCTCTGTAGAGTCCCAGTACCGAAGCAAAAATAAGATTTACCGCAAGAATTTTCATAGCGATGGCGCTCATGGGTTCTCCGAGAACCCTGCGTGAAAGCACATCGGAAAGAAGGAACATGAGCAGTGCGCATATCAGGCCCGAACCGGCTGTCAGGCCCATGGAGACATTCCAGACCCGCCTGGTATTGCGGAACTGTCCTTTGGAGCACCGGGCCGCCGTCATTTTAGCCACAACGGCGGGAGCGGCATAGCCGCAGAGTAAAAAGAAAAATGTGTAGGTATCAAACGCCATGCTGTAGTAGGCGTTTCCGTTATCTCCGATCATATTGGTCAGAGGTATTCTTTTAATCATGGCAATTAGACCGGCCAGGCCGCTGCAGACGGCAAGAAAAGCACCGCCTCCTCCGGCCGGTCTGTCGTTTCTTCTTCTTTTTTTCTTATGGTTATTCGCAGCCATCTTCATCCGTATCGCAATCCTATCATCAAGTCTTTTCTGTTTTTCTTTTCTATTTGTCGTTTTTATTTGTCGTTTTTATTTTGTGCATTAAGCACAGCGTCAGCAGTTCAGATAACGGTACTGTTGCGGGACAGTTGCCGTCATCAGTCGGTAATATCTCTCGTAATTCCCAGCACGTCCAGGACATGGTTCTGTTTTTCTTCCATTACGGCTGCTTCCTGTGGTTCCATATGGTCATAGCCGCACAGATGAAGCATGCTGTGGGCCACAAGGAACGCAAATTCACGGCGTATGCTGTGTCCGAAGCTCTCCGCCTGTTCCAGTATCCTGTCACGGGAAAGAATAATATCTCCCAGAATCAGTTCTCCGCTGTCAGGCTGGAAGCAGTCTGCTTCGTACTGCTCCGCCGCATTAAAATCTGCCGGGGCTTCAAAGGGGACGTTGGGGAAGGACAGCACGTCCGTTTCCCTGTCAATATTTCTGTATTCCCGGTTGTAAAGCCTTATGCCTTCATTATCGGTAATGAGGATATTCACTTCCGTTTCATATGGGCAGCTTTCCTCTTCCAGCACCTCCAGGACGACCTGCCCGGCAACCTTTTCGGGGTCGAAGGGAAAGACATAGTCGGTTTCATTTTCTACAAATATGGTCATCTGGCAAATCTTCCTTTCCCCTTTTTACGGGCATTATCCTTCGTTTCCCTCTGCGGCTTTGTGCGTTCCCTGGAAAGCTCGCGGTTTTCATAGGTTTCGTATGCCTTTACGATTTTCTGCACCAGGGGATGTCTGACGACGTCACGGCTGGTCAGGGTACAGAAGGCGATATCGTCGATTTTCTGCAGTACCTTCTCCGCTACGTCAAGGCCGGATTTCACACCGGGCATAAGATCCTTCTGTGAGGAATCACCGGTTATAATGACCTTGGAGCCGAAGCCGATTCTCGTCAGGAACATTTTCATCTGGGCAGGCGTGGTATTCTGCGCCTCATCCAGTATGATATAGGCGTTGTCCAGCGTGCGGCCGCGCATATAGGCAAGAGGCGCCACCTCGATCAGCCCTTTTTCCATGTTTTTCACAAAGCTTTCCGCGCCCATAATCTGATAGAGGGCATCGTAGAGAGGGCGCAGGTACGGATCAACCTTGCTCTGCAGATCGCCGGGCAGAAATCCCAGCTTCTCTCCCGCTTCAATGGCGGGGCGGGTGAGGATAATCCGTTCCACCTCGTTGTTCTTAAATGCCGTAATTGCCATAGCCATGGCCAGATAGGTCTTGCCTGTGCCGGCAGGGCCCATGCCGAAAACGATCATATTCCTGCGGATCGCATCCACATACTGCTTCTGTCCCAGCGTTTTCGGCTTAATCGGCTTTCCGCTCACCGTATGGCAGATAAGATCGCCGTCTATTTCCAAAAGTGCGTCATTGTTGCTTTCCATACTCATCTCAATCGCATAATCCACATTCTGTTCCTGAATCTGGTTTCCCCTTTTCGATAATTCCAGAAGCTGGTTCAGAATGGCTGCGGTCTGCTCCACATGCTTCCTCGAACCGGTAATCCGGACGCCTCCGTCCCTGTCAACTATGGTGACCGACAGATATTTCTCCAGCTTCTTCACATATTTATCGTATTCGCCGAACACATTCAGAATATGTCCGGCTTCCATTTCAATTACCTCTTCAAACTGCTCCATATATTTACTGACTGCTCCCGGGTTCCGTCTCATTTTCAACCGCAGGCTGCTGTTCCTGTACAGGCTGTGATTTACCGTCATTTCCCTGCACGGTCATATAGCCGTCCATCACCAGCATATTGCCCACTGCTTCTATTTTAACATCTTTTTGTATTATTTGTACCCCTTTTTCTTCTAAACTTACTATATTTTTTGAAAGTGCTTCATTCAGCATGGATTCCGCCTTTTTTTCCTGATAAACCGCTTCTACTGGAAGATATTCCCTGTGTACTACAAAGCCATAATAAAAGGGAAGGTAGATCTGGTTTAAGATGCACAGCTGGCGGCTGTCAAGTATGGTATCATATTTTACAAACCTGCACTCTCCCAGCTTCAGTATGTAGCGTTTATGTCCCAATGAAAAAAACAAATCCTTCTTTTCCCGGTTGGTATAGTTTTTATATTCATACAAAAGCGGCTGTTCTTCATGTACAGGGATTTCATAAACCAGGGCCACGTCCGCGTCCGCATGGCAGAACTGGTATTCCCGCACCGTCCCGTCGTCGGCCATGACCGGCACTGCCCCGGAAACCAGGACGTCTCCCTTCTGCACGCTCGTGCCTTCCGTCACCTTTGGCACCCCCTGTCTTGTGAGAATGGATACTACCACGCCGTCCTGTGTGGCCACCAGATTGCTTCCGGGCCAGTTTTCCTTGTCGTCCTCCGCCTCTTCCTCCACGGCCAGATCGTTTTCCTTGATTTTAACAATAAAATGGGTGCCCTCTATCCTGGCCGAGGTCCAGGTAATTATATCGAAATTTTCCCGAAGCCCCGCCTCCAGGGCTTCGATATCCACCTTGTTTTTGGCCACGCCGTAATCCACGCCGTTCTCCGCCAGGAAATCCAGAAGCACATCATCCGTAATAGATACATTTCCTTCAAAATCAATGGCCCATACAAACTGGGACATGGCGATAAGAAAGGCCAGACAGCAGGGAAGCCCCAGGGCAAAGACTTTTCTTTTCCGCATTTTCCGTATAAAAAAAGGCAGCCCGTATCGTTCCAGAACGGCTGCCCTTGTTCCGGTCTTTTTTACAATCGGCCGCAGCTTGTAGAAATCGGACAGGCTGATATACATGGTATAGCAATCCTCCTGCCTGGCAATGTCCCACAGCAGAATGTGGTGATTGCTGCACAGATTCATAAACCGCTCCGGAGAATATCCCCATACCTTTATCTTCAGATACCCCCGCAGATACCGGAAAAATTCCTTCATGCCTATTATCCCTCCATGGTGTCAAAGATAGCGGATACACTGTATATTTCCGATTATCTTCATGTCCTCGTTGGTATAATAATCAATGACCAGCCCGCATCCGCAGATAGCGATCTGTCCGGTTTTTGCCTGCAGTATGATTGACTCCGTGGTATACTCGATAATTCCCTTGTAATTTTCCACCCACAGCTCGTGATTTCCCGTCATGGTGAGGATGGAAGCCCCAAGAAGCATATCCTTGGGCAGCTTCAGGGACTCCACAAGCTGCTCCTTCCTGCCCGGGGCGGAGCTTTTTTCCAGTACGCTTTTCTTTCCGGTTATACTTTTCTTTTTAAATACATTAGATTTTCTACTCATATTGCAGTATATGAGCATTTTCCCCTCTTCATAACCGGATTCTTTCCAGGTCCAGAGGCACAAAAATATTTCCGTCAAAGCACCGGGCCGCTTCCTTTGTGTAGGACTCCTTTCTTTCCGAAAGACAGGTATCCTCCGTATGATAAAGGACCAGGTTCTTCACATGAAGCTGCTGCGCCAGGCGTCCGGCATCCAGCGCCGTGCTGTGATGCTTTTCGTAAGGATGGAAAATTTCCTTATCCCTGTCCAGACAGAAGGCTTCGCTCAACAGCCAGTCACAGCCTTCGGCATAGGGTCTGGCCGTTTCCTTATAGGGTTCATCCCCCAGACAGGTAAGCCTTGTCCCGTCCTCAAACCCCGCCCGGAATCCGAACTGTTTTGTTTTCGTGGAATGGATGTCAAAAAAAGTCAGCTTCATGCCCGCCGCATTTTTTTCTTCCCCGTCCTTCACCTTTTTAATCAGAATACGGTCTCCCAGAAACGAGGTGAATTTCTTAACCAGCGTGAGCATACAGAGCTGGGTAATCGTATCTGCCAGCTCTTCATGGCAATAAATTTTAAACTTTCCTTCATAGGAGCCGCCGCGCATCATTGTGGCCACCTTCCTTATCATCCAGACCACGCCCAGCACATGATCCGTGTGGGAATGGGTGACGAACATACAGTGTATTTTTTCCACAGGGATCTGCGCCTCCTCCAGCCGGGAAAGGATTCCATTTCCGCCGCCTGCATCCACCAGAAGGTAGTCCTCTGCGTTCTGTATGCAGAAGCATGTATTATAGCATCTGGTCACCATGGCATGTCCGGTTCCCAGCATAATCAGATTGCGTTCCATTAGTTCTCCTGTCTGCGTGTCTGACACGCTTTTCTTTTTACAGCAAGTCAAATACCTTTATTTGTGATACGGTTCTTTGTTCATGATCCGGTATCCCCGGTAAATCTGTTCCAGCAGTATTACCCGCATCAGCTGGTGAGGGAAGGTCATATCAGAAAAGCTGAGTTTGTCATGCGCCTTATCCAGCAGGGACGGATGGATTCCAAGCGATCCGCCTATCAGGAACTGGATATGGCTGGTTCCTCTGACGCCCAGGCTTTCTATACGGGAAGCGAACTGTTCGGAATCCATTTTTCTGCCTTCTATGGCAAGCGCTGTTAAATGGGCGTCCGGCCTGATATAACGTTCCATGCGTTCGGCCTCCCTGCGCAGGATCTGCTCCTTTTGCGCGGGGCTTGGCTGCTCCGGCGTCTTTTCATCCTCCACCTCAAGCACCTCCAGCTTACAGTAGCGTGAAAGCCTTTTGGCATATTCGGCAACGGCCTCTCTGTAAAATTTTTCTTTTATTTTCCCAACGCAGATAATTGAGATTTTCATATACCGCTCCCTTTCATGTCCGGCATTCCGCCGCATCACAATCATATCCTATATCCCGCCCGTGCGCGGCGCACGGCCCCGGGACAATTACCTGAAAACAGCCTCTGATCCCACTCAGAGGCTGCCGCATATTTAACTCATTCCTAACTGCCTGGTTTCTTCACAGTTACTGTCCGTCTTCGCCGAAAAACTGTGGATATATTTCATCCACAAAATTTTCCAGATAGCCGGCCTCCAGATTCAGGAAATTCTCGGATATCATAGCGCGGATCCGTTCCGTCCGCCTGAAATAGCGTGCCTCCTCCGCATCCGGCAGATCCGGAATTGAAGCGTCCACAGCCTCCGCCGTAATATTCTCATCACACCAGCGGCGCAGCTCCTCTTTCAGGGCGGATTCTTCCTTTGCTTTTCCCTCAAACTGCCTGGAGGATTTCAGGGAAAGCACTCCCATTACTATAAATACGAGAAAAAGCGCTCCCATTACCCCGCCGGTAAGATATTTCGTGCTTCCGTTAAGCTGTATCGGTAGGACGCCCGCCAGAAGGCAGATGAGCAGGATCATGCCCACAATACCGGCTCCCAGCAGCGTATAAGCACCCGACTTGAAATTCTCGGCTTTCTGGGAAGCCGCTTCATACACCGGGCCTGCCGGTGCAGCTTCCACAGCTTCTTCTTCAGCCTCTTCCTCCGTCTCCGCCAGCTCTTCCTGCATATCTTCAAAACTATTGTTATTTATCGCTTTCTTTTTTTCCCGAAGGTTTTTCTCCTTCTGGAAAATGCCGGAATAGCGGGAAGCTCTGCCCTTTTCCTCCGGAGAAACGAATAATTCATACAGATCCTCTGTTTCGTCAAAACGTAGTTCCCCGCTTTTGATTCCATTGCAGGAAAGGAAGGAAAGCAGTTCTTCCATTTCTTCCTGCGTCCCGAAAATCAGGCCTTCCTTTTCCATTTCCTCCAGGGAACCCACCAGGTCACAACCGCAGTCAACACACGTCTTTACGCCATCCACATATTCGTTTTTACACTTTGGACACCAGGGCATAATGACTCCTCCTCTTTCAGCGCTCCGCCCCTGTCAGAGGCGGAATCGTTACAATTAATCTCAGCCTTCATAATCAAAACATGCCCTGTCACAGGTCACTGTTTTGACAAAACTGCCCGCCTTTACATGGTCGGGATGAATCTGGTACGCATTCAGCGCCTCCACCGTTTCAAAGCTGGAAATCAGGGCGATATCCTTATTGCTGGATGCCAGCTCATTAATCCGCACCTCCAGTCTGATGACCCCTTCCGCTTTTTCCCTGACCGCTTCCAGACTCTGCCGGATCATCTTACCGGCCTCTTCTCTTTCCTGCTCCGTCAGTTCAGGCTTGAAATTCCAAAAAACAATATGATTTACCATGATGCTGTATCTCCCTGTTTCCAAACTCAGTTACTTGGATAAGTATTCGTCTATTCCCTTAGCCCCGGCCTTACCAGCCCCCATTGCCAGGATTACTGTGGCGGCTCCGGTTACGGCGTCACCGCCGGCGTAAACGCCTTCTTTGGATGTTTTTCCGAATTCTTCATCGGCAACGATACATTTCCACTTGTTGGTATCCAGCCCTTCGGTGGTGGAGGAAATCAGCGGGTTGGGTGAGGTTCCCAGGGACATGATTACGGTGTCGCAGTCGATAACAAAGTCGGAACCGGGAATCTCAACAGGACGCCTTCTTCCGGAAGCATCGGGCTCGCCCAGCTCCATCTTCACGCATTTCATGCCGCATACCCAGTTGTTTTCATCCTCAAGGATTTCAACGGGATTGGTGAGCAGATCGAATATAATTCCTTCCTGCTTTGCATGGTGCACTTCTTCCACACGGGCAGGCAGCTCTTCTTCACTTCTTCTATAAACAATATGAACCTCAGCCCCGAGACGAAGAGCTGTTCTTGCCGCATCCATAGCTACGTTTCCGCCGCCGACTACCGCTACCTTTTTGCCGCGCATGATAGGCGTCTCGGAATCCTCGCGGAATGCCTTCATCAGGTTGCTTCTTGTCAGATATTCATTTGCAGAGAACACACCGTTCGCATTTTCTCCGGGGATTCCCATAAACTTGGGAAGCCCCGCGCCGGAGCCAATGAATACGGCAGAAAATCCTTCTTCTGTCAGAAGCTCATCAATGGTTACGGATTTTCCCACAATTACATTGGTTTCAATTGTAACGCCCAGAGATTTTACATTTTCAATTTCCTTCTTCACTACGGCTTCCTTGGGAAGACGGAATTCAGGGATTCCGTATACAAGAACGCCGCCGGGCTCATGCAGCGCTTCAAAAATGGTAACCTCATAGCCCATCTTTGCCAGATCTCCCGCACAGGTCAGTCCTGCAGGGCCGGAACCGATAACAGCAACCTTCTTGCCCTTTTTCTCTTTTGCGCCTTCCGGTTTGATGTTGTTTTCCCCTGCCCAGTCGGCTACGTAACGCTCCAGCTTACCGATGGAAATCGGCTCCCCTTTAATGCCTCTGATGCATTTTCCTTCACACTGGCTTTCCTGAGGGCATACACGGCCACATACGGCAGGAAGCGCGGAAGCCTCACTGATAACCTGATAAGCCGCCTCGATATCCCCTTCCTTTACCTTTTCGATAAAGCCGGGGATGTTGATAGATACCGGACAGCCTTTGATACACTGGGCATTCTTGCAGTTAATGCATCTTGCAGCTTCTTCCATAGCCTCTTCTTTATTATATCCAAGGCATACCTCTTCAAAATTGGTAGCCCTCACCTTTGCATCCTGTTCTCTTACAGGCACTTTCTTTAAAACGTCCATATTATCCTCCATTGTCACTGTCTTCGGTAACAGTTCCGCTGACTGAACTGTCACTGTCTTCATTCATTCCGCAAATTATACCTGTCAGTTGCAGTTACCGCATCCGCCGTGGTGGGTAGCGCCTTCCTTGGCCTTTAAAAACGCCCTGCCTTCTTCTGTCTTATAAATCTGCTGGCGCTTCATTGCTTCATCAAAGTTAACCTTATGTCCGTCGAATTCCGGTCCGTCCACGCAGGCGAATTTCACTTCGCCGCCTACGGTTACACGGCAGGCGCCGCACATACCGGTTCCGTCAACCATAATGGGATTCAGGCTGACAACAGTGGGAATATTCAGGGACTCTGTCATTTTGCAGGTAAATTTCATCATGATCATCGGTCCGATAGCAATGCAGACATCGTAGGCCTTGCCTTCTTTCTCCACCAGATCCTGGATTGTCTGTGTTACCATACCGCTTCTTCCGTAGGAGCCGTCATCCGTAGTCACATAGAGATTTCCGGCAACAGACTTCATTTCCTCTTCCAGAATCAGCAGATCTTTAGTCTTCGCGCCTACGATAACATCCGCTGCGATTCCGTGCTCATGAAGCCATTTCACCTGGGGATATACAGGAGCTGTTCCCACGCCGCCTGCAACAAAAAGGATTTTTTTCCTGGAAAGGGTCTCCATGTCTTCCTCCACCAGTTCCGAAGGACGGCCCAGAGGACCTACAACGTCATGGAAGGCATCTCCTGCCTTCAGGGTAGACATTTCCAATGTTCCTGCTCCCACAATCTGGAATACGATGGTGATCGTGCCCGCTTCTCTGTCATAATCACAGATAGTAAGCGGAATTCTCTCGCTGTCAGCATCCCTTCTTACGATTACAAACTGTCCCGGTTCACAGGATTTTGCAACTCTCTTTGCTTCCACTACCATCATAAAAATGTTTGTGGTCAGTTCCTTTGCCTGTAAAATCTGATACATTTTTTCCCTCCATCTGCTTGTTTAATAATGTCTTGATGACTTACTCCGGAATGGATCCGGAATTTATATCCTGCAGTATCAGTGTGCTCCAGGGGCCTTTGTCCTTAGCATCCGCGTTTTCCTCAGAGGCTTCCTTCGCAGAAGTCTCAGGCTCGTCCGGCAGTTTGCCGCCGTCTCCCTGTACTGCCGCACCTGCCGCCAAAGTTTCCTTCGCAGCCTGCACTGCTTTATAACATTGTCCTTCCATGATGCTTACCACATAATCCGTGCCTGTTCCGGCACGGTTCCCGGCATCGTCTTCATAATATTCCCTGTAAAGATAATAATCGGTTCCGTCTACCGTCACCGCATATTTATATCCATAAACGTTATGTCCGCTCCCTGTCTTCACACTGCCGCTCATATCCTGGATGATACCGGCATTGACCAGTTCAAACAGCAGCTTGTTCTTCGCCGCTTCAATACTCAGCGCCGCATGCAGGTTCAGCGAATAACGTACCTGCGTTTCCACGCCTGCCACTCCCGCAGCACTGTAGCTGACAAACCGGAAGGTATTGACTCCCACCGGCATGGGAAACGGCCCGGTATACTGAATGCTGTCAGCAGTAGGAAGCGTTCCGTCAGTGGTATAATATACCGTATAATCCTCGGGCACCTCTACCGAAATGATGGTGGGGCGTGAATATTCCCCTTCCTCAGGGCTTACCAGCGGAGCCTCCGGCACGGTTACGTCCACAAAATAATGTTCCTGTGTTTCATCACTTTCCACACCATAGGAATTGATGAAAACCGCACGGATATCATACTGCCCGGATTCCAGGAAAACCGGGGAGGAATACACCAGACCGCTTTCATCAGGCTTGCTGCCGTCCACCGTATAATAAATGGTGCCCTGGGTATTCGCCAGCATTTTCAATGAAAGCGTCTCATTGTAAACACCTCCCTTGAAGGAAAATTCCGGCGGTTTGGCTATAAAACCAGGATACTGGTTTACTATCTGTTCATTTCCACAGGAAAGAAGCAGCTCATTTATTATATCATACTCTTTTCTTTTCTCATATATGGATATTAAACGTTTGTAGGCCGCTTCATTGGATTCGTCCATTCCTATAATACGAAGACACAGCTCAATGGTCTCCTCTTCATTGCCCATGGCGCTAAAGCAGCCGGCGAGCCGTACCAGATATTCCACATTGCCCGGTTCCAGCTCCACAGCTCTTTCCGCATAGGAACATGCCTTTGCATAATCCTTTTTGTTTATGTATTCCAGCGCTTTATCATACTGATAATCTGCGCTGAAATGCTGCACTCCCGCCACCGCCAGTCCCAAAACCGCGCTCAGCAGAAGAACGAGTACGACAGCCATAATCATTCTCTGTCTTACCGTCAGCAGGGAAACCCGTTTCCCTATTTTCTGCAGGGCTCCACTCCGCCAGGGCTCTGTCCCCGATTTTTCCGTATCATCAGACAGAATATCATCTGCGGAGAGGTTTTCTTCCATGGAGATTTCATCTTCAATGGAAATATTTCCTTCCATATTCACTTCCATCTCCGGTTCAAAATCCTGCACTATCCGGATTTCTTCCCCGCATTTCTCGCAAAACAGCCTTCCGTCCTTGATTTCACTTCCACATCTGGGACATTTCATACACAATCCTTCCTGTTACTTTCCCTGAAGCTTTACGGACTCCAGGCAATTGTGCATCAGCATGGCAATCGTCATAGGGCCCACACCTCCGGGAACCGGGGTGATGCTGCCTGCCACCTTTTCCACATCTTCAAAGTCCACATCGCCGCAAAGCCTGTTATTTTCATCCCTGTCCATCCCCACATCGATGACTGCGGCGCCGGGCTTCACATATTCGCTTGTTATCATTTTGGCTTTGCCCACAGCGACCACAAGAATATCTGCCCTTCTGGCTACCGCCTTCAGATCCGCAGTTTTAGAATGAGCAACGGTAACTGTGCCGTTTTCACGCAGAAGAAGGATAGCCATGGGCTTTCCCACAATATTGCTGCGGCCGATAACCACGCATTCCCTGCCTGCGATTTCAACGCCGGATCTTTTGAGCAGCTCGATAATCCCTGCAGGGGTACAGGATACAAACCCCGGCTGGCCTATGCATAACGCGCCAACGCTCTGGGGATGAAAGCCGTCCACATCCTTTTTCGGTGAAATCGTCCTGATCACCTCATCCTCGTCCATATGCGCAGGAAGAGGAAGCTGTACCAGGATGCCGTTCACGTCCTCCCTGTCATTAAGCTCCCTTACAAGAGAAAGAAGCTCCTCCTGCGTGGTTTCCTCAGGCAGCTCATAAGAAAGCGAACGGATGCCCGTGTACTCGCAGGCTTTCTTTTTATTGTTCACATATACGGTAGAGGCCTGGTTACTGCCTACCTGGATAACAGCCAGGGTAACTGTAATCCCCTGCTGCTTCCATTCCTCCACCTGCTGCTTTACTTCATCCTTGATGGCTTTGGATATTGCCTTGCCGTCAATAATTTTTGCCATAGGTTATTCTCTCCTTCCTGCGCTGGTACATATGCTGTCAAAAAATACCCTGCATTCCTGATAATTCTCAGAAAAGGCCGGTTATCCTGCCGTCTTCGTCCACATCAATACTGAACGCGGCCGGTGTCTTGGGAAGACCCGGCATCGTCATGACCGCTCCGGTCAGTACAACCACAAAGCCCGCTCCCGCGGATACATAGGCTTCTCTCACATTGATTTCAAAGCCTTCCGGCCGTCCCAGAAGATCCGGGTTATCGGAAAGGGAGTACTGGGTTTTTGCCATGCAGACCGGCAGTCCGCCGAAACCAAGCTCTGTCAGCTTCTTCAGCTGTTTCTCCGCCGCAGGCGAATAAACCACACCGTCCGCCCCGTAAATTTCTTTGGAAACTGCAGCAATCTTTTCTTTCAGGCTGAGAGTATCCTCATATAATACATGGAAATGGCTTTCCTTCTTTTCCAGTGTTTCCAACACCTTCTGCGCCAGCTCAATTCCGCCTTCACCGCCCTTTTCCCATACCTGGGAAATAGCGAACTCACAGCCTCTGTCCTCGCAGAATTTCTTTACAAAGGCAATTTCCGCTGCCGTATCCGAAATGAAGGAATTCAGAGTAACCACAACAGGAACATCGTATTTCTGAAGGTTTTCAATATGCTTCTCCAGATTGACAATTCCTTTTTCCAGGGCATCCAGATTCTCGCTGCCAAGCTCTGCCTTGGGTACGCCGCCGTTGTATTTCAGCGCTCTGACCGTGGCTACAAGAACGACCGCATCAGGCTTCAGTCCGGACATGCGGCATTTGATATCAAAGAATTTTTCAGCGCCCAGATCTGCGCCAAAGCCAGCCTCTGTGATAACGTAATCAGCCATTTTCAAAGCAGTCTTGGTGGCTCTTACCGAGTTACAGCCATGGGCGATATTGGCGAAGGGACCGCCGTGAACCAGCGCCGGCGTATGCTCCAGCGTCTGAATCAGGTTGGGCTTAAGCGCATCCTTCAGCAGTGCCGCCATAGAGCCTACCGCATGGATATCCCCTGCGGTAACGGGCTTTCCGTCAAAAGTATAAGCCACTACCATTCTGGACAGCCTTTCCTTCAGATCGTCCATATCCTCCGCCAGGCAGAGAACAGCCATAATTTCCGTTGCAACGGTAATGACAAAATGATCCTCCCTTACCGTACCGTCCATTTTATTTCCCAGACCCACAACAATGTTGCGCAGCACACGGTCATTCATATCCAGGCAGCGTTTCCAGACCACCTGTCTGGTATCAATACCCAGTTCATTTCCCTGTTGAATATGATTATCAAGAAGAGCGGCACATAAATTATTGGCAGATGTAATCGCATGGAAATCCCCTGTGAAATGAAGGTTCAAATCTTCCATGGGAACCACCTGGGCATAGCCGCCGCCGGCCGCTCCGCCCTTAATGCCAAAGCAGGGCCCAAGAGAAGGCTCACGCAGGGCGATTACCGCTTTTTTCCCCAGCTTCCCAAAGGCTTCGCCCAGGCCTACGCTGGTTGTGGTCTTGCCTTCCCCGGCGGGCGTGGGATTGATGGCTGTCACCAGTACCAGCTTTCCGTCCGGGTTTCCTTTGATGGAATTCATGTACTCATCGGATATTTTCGCTTTATACTTTCCGTAAAGCTCCAGCTCATCCTCTTTGATCCCCAGCTTCTGCGCCACCTTAACGATTGGCTCCATGACCGCTTCCTGTGCGATTTCAATATCTGTTTTCATTTGTATCCTCCTTGATTAAAGAGTTTTTGGGCAACTGCTTTAAAAACACCTTCACAGTTACGATTCCTCTATGTATTGTTCGAATTGTTCCGGGCTCATCAGCACCTTCCTGGGCTTGGTGCCTTCCTCTTCTCCCACAACACCCGCTTCCGCAAGCTGATCCATAATGCGCGCCGCACGGTTGAAGCCGATTTTAAACACTCTCTGAAGCATGCCGATAGACGCTTTATCCTTATCGATGATAAACTTGCCCGCTTCTTCAAAGTAGGCGTCTCTTTCCGGCCCACCGCCGCCGGCACCTCCGCCGCTTCCGCCGCCGGAGGATTCCATCGTTTTTACCTTTTCAACGATCTGATCATCGTAAACATTTCCAATCACCTGGTTCTTCAGGAAATCAACCACATCGGAAACCTCGCCGTCGGAAACAAAAGCTCCCTGGATACGCGCCGGTTTGGAATAGCCCTGGGGATAGAAAAGCATATCTCCTTTTCCCAACAGCTTTTCCGCACCATTCATATCCAGAATGGTTCTGGAATCCACGCCGCTGGATACGGCAAAAGCCACACGGCTGGGCATGTTGGCTTTAATCAGGCCCGTGATAACATCCACGGAAGGACGCTGGGTCGCAATAATCAGATGGATCCCCGCAGCCCTGGCCAGCTGGGCCAGACGGCAGATGGATTCCTCCACCTCACCGGGAGCCACCATCATCAGATCGGCAAGCTCGTCTACAATAATGACGATTTGAGGCAGCTTATCGGGAGCCGTTGTGTCTCCCTTCGCCCGCATGTCTTCAACTTTCTTATTATACCCCTTCAAATCACGGACGTTCATATCCGCAAATTTCTGGTAACGGTCCGTCATCTCGGCAACGCCCCAGTGCAGGGCCGCAGAAGCCTGCTTCGGATCGGTCACAACAGGGATGAGCAGATGCGGAATCCCATTATAAACACTCAGCTCCACCACCTTGGGATCCACCAGGATCAGCTTGACCTCATCCGGCTTGGCTTTATACAAAATACTCATTATTAATGTATTGATACAGACCGACTTACCGGAACCGGTAGAACCTGCAATGAGCATATGAGGCATCTTGGCAATATCGGAAACAACTACCTTACCGGCAATGTCCTTCCCTACGGCAAAGGACAGCCGTGACGGGAACTCCTTAAACTCCTTGCTTTCCATCAGCTCACGAAGCGAAACCATGGTATTTTCCTTATTGGGAACCTCGATCCCGATCGCTGCTTTTCCGGGTATCGGCGCTTCAATACGAATATCCATTGCCGCCAGGTTCAATTTGATATCATCCGCCAGTCCCAGGATTTTGCTGACCTTAACACCCTGCTCCGGCTGCAGCTCATACCTGGTTACGGACGGTCCCTGGCTGATATCTGTAATGGTCACCTTAACGCCGAAGGTAGCCAGCGTCTGCTGCAGCTTGGCCGCCGTATTTTTAAGCTCCCTGACTGAATCCCCGGAATTGTTTCCGCCAACCTTCTGAAGAAGTGAAATCGGAGGGAAATGATAGGGGCGCTCTTTTTTCGGTATCTGGGCAACTGCAGGCGCCCCTTCCCTGCGCATTTCAGCCATGGCCGCCTGTCCGGCAGTTCCCGCCGCAACCGCTTTCCCGGCCGGTTCTATATCCTTCAGCGTAAGCTGGCGCCCTTCACCGGTAAACTGCTTTCCGCCTCCCGGAAGCGGATGTTCCTCTTTTGAAAGCCTGGCCTTCGGCCGCTCCCTTTCAGGCGCAGGGCCGCTGACTTCATCTGCCGCCCCGTCCCCCGGTATCCCTGACGGC
>NZ_KE992759.1:0-1589 GCF_000466465.2 Clostridium sp. KLE 1755 | reverse complement strand
TCGTCCCAGGGAAGCTCCTCCCCTGCCGCAACAACGTCCATTTCAGGCTCCGCCCCCACCGGGAATACCTGGCTGTCAAAAATCTCAGAACGTGCCTCCCCCACAGGCTTTGCCGTAATATGTACGGGTGACACTTCCTTCATATCGCTGAATACATCCGCATTTTTGTAGGTCTGTGCCAGAGGATCCGAAACGGCAGGTTCTTTGACAGGATGCAGCTCACCCGCAGCTTCCCCTTCCTCCTCCCGGACCGTCTGCCCGGCGGTATGTATCTGTATTTTATCAAAATCAATAATATTATCTGTTTTGGGCGCTACCTTGACACTCTCTTTCTTTTCTTCCGCAGCATCCTCCACCGTTATTTCATGAATATCATTTCTCAGCCGTTCCCTGCTTTCCTCACGGGCCTCTTTCTCCTGCGCCGCCAGGGTGGTATCTATCATTACGCCGGACACCTTTTTATCCATCCGGAGAATTCGCTCCGCATCCCTGCGCGCCTCCTCCTCCTGTGCCAGCCGTTCTTCCTCTTCCCTTCTGGCTTCCAGCTCTTCTCTTCTTATCCGGGCGCGTTCCTTACGCACTCTTGCATCCTCACGGGCAGACTCATATACCTTCCTGCTCCCCGACTTCACGCCGCCCACAAAAGATTTCTCCGTAATCAGCACCAGGCATATAATTGCCAGCACGATTACCAGAAGCACAGCTCCCACCATGCCCAGGAAATGATTCAGAAGATAGGCAAGGGAACCAGCCAGCACCCCGCCCCCGGCCTTGGAATCCGCGCTCACCTTATAAAGCAACGCAACGGAATACTTCTCCATAGAAGGCACCTGCCCCCCGATCAGCTCCAGCACCACCCCAATTAAAAGTACCAAAAGAACAGCCGCCACAATTTTCATTACAGCGAACACATTCCCTCTGTTGGAGATACCAAAAGCAATCCCGAGAAAAATCATCACCGGAATCACATAAGCCATCATGCCGAAAATGCCGAACATCGCATGACTGACAGCATTCCCCACAGGGCCTATCACCCCAAAATTACATAAAAAGAGAAGAATACTTAACGCAAAGACACCAATCAGAATGATCTCACTGGTGATTGCGCTTTCCTCTTCTGTTCTAATCTTCTGCTGACTTTTATTCCGTGCATTCGATGTGCTTTTTTTAGTTTTTGTATTGGAATTGCTTCTCGTTCTGGAAGAAGAAGTTGTATTCTTTTTACCCGCGCCTGACCTGCTTCCTGAAGCTGATGCCATTGTTTACCGCCTCCGAAATCTGTTTGAATCACAGACTAAACCGAAATCAGTATACCACGAAACGTGGCCCTTGTCATCATTTAATATTTCATAGCCTTCCTCAAAGTCTTTCTTATAGTCTTCCGGCAACCCTATATACCCAGGCTAAAGTCAGCAGCCCCGGCTGCGCCTGGTTTTCCCCGCAGGGTCCCTGACCGGCCGTCCTTCTTCCCGGATACGGTGGGGGTGTTTCCGGCTCCATTGGAAAAAACGGAGATATTTCTTACCGCCCCGGGAGGCCGGAATCATGCCGCCCTTAGCGGCCTGTCTGACGAACGCAGCCGGCTGCAA
>NZ_KE992758.1:0-734 GCF_000466465.2 Clostridium sp. KLE 1755 | reverse complement strand
CTGATGCGGGAGAATGCGGAGGCTATTCTGGAAGATCGGGTTTTGTAGGAGTTATTTTTAATAGGAATTTTTGGAACTGAGAACAAAAGAGAAATATGCGGGAGAAAATGGGAATGGAAGAAAATACGATACGGCAGACAGATGAAATTGAGATTGATTTGTGGGAAATCTGTCTGGTGCTGATACATAACCTGGCTTTGATTGTTTCTGTGGGAATTATGGTGGCGCTGGGGGCTTTTCTGTTTACACAGCTGCTGGTGACGCCTTCTTATGAGTCTACTACGAAGATCTATATCCTGAATAAGCAGGAGAACAGTGCGGTGACTTATTCGGATATTCAGCTGGGGACGCAGCTGACGAAGGACTATGCGGAATTGATTCAAAGCAGGTTTGTCTTGGAAGAAGTAGTGCAGGGGATGGGGCTGGATCTGACGTATGAGCAGATGAAAGGGAAGGTTTCGGTTACGACGCCTACAGATACGCGTATTCTGGCGATTACGGTGAAGGATTCTGATCCAGTGCTGGCGATGAAGATGGCCAATGCAATCCGGGAAGCGGCATCAGTGCATATTATGAACGTGATGGATATCCAGGCAGTAAATGTGGCGGAAACTGCCAATATGCCGATGAAGAAGGCCAGCCCCAGCGTGTTGAAGAACACGTTTCTTGGCGGTGTGCTGGGAGTATTCCTGATAATCGCTGTTGTGCTGGTTCGTTATCTGATGGATGACACG
>NZ_KE992757.1:0-4590 GCF_000466465.2 Clostridium sp. KLE 1755 | reverse complement strand
CCGCGCAGGCTCTCCTCCTGTGCCAGCTTTTTTTCCCTGTGCCCTGAAATCGCCCGGAGGATTTCCTCCCGCTCCGGTTCCTCAAAGCCGCAGTCAAGAAGAATCTCCTCCGCCAGCTGTGCTCCGGCAAGCTCATGGGGCGTGCCGTCCTCATACTGCCGGAACCTGCCGCAGTCATGCAGCAGCGCCGCCGCGTAAATAAGCTCCTTCTCAATTCCCAACCCCTTTTCCAGATTTTCAATCCAGGAAAGCCGGGCCACATCCAGGAAATGAGACATATCGTGCCTGCAGAAGATCCGTTCTTCTTCATATTTCCGGTTTTTTTCCACACATTCCCTGTACCTCGGATTGTGCAGTATCCTGTTGACTCTGTCCATACCGCTCTTCCTTTCCCCGACAGGCTGTGGAGCAAATTTCAAATACGCCCTAACGCTCCAGCATATGATAAAAGGTTTCCTGCAGCGCGGCATTCTCTTCAAAAGCACCTCTTGTCGCCACAGTTACCGTCTTGCTCCCCGGCTTCTTCACACCGCGCATTGTCATGCACATATGCTCCGCCTCAATCAGGATCATCACTCCCTTTGGCTTCAGATAATCCATCAGGGCATCCGCCACCTGCGCCGTAAGCTTTTCCTGAAGCTGCGGCCTTCTGGCGAAAATCTCCACCGTCCTCGCCAGCTTGCTTAAGCCCACCACCTTACCGTCCGGAAGATAAGCCACATGGGCTTTTCCGAAAAACGGCATCAGATGATGCTCACAGGTGGAATAAAAGGTAATGTCCTTTTCCAGCACAATCCCTGCGCCCTCCACCTGAAACTGCTTGGACAGCGGCACCGCCGGATCCTCATCCATCCCGCCGAAAATCTCCTCATACATCCTTGCTATCCGCTGGGGCGTCTCCACCAGCCCTTCCCGGTTTACATCTTCTCCGATTCCTTCCAGAAGCAGCTTCACCGCTTCCTCAATTTTTGCTTTATCTACCATGCGTGTCTCTCCTGACCGGCCGCTGCCTGATTTCTCACTGCTGCCTCTTTTCCGCGATTCTGATGACATCCCCTAAAAAGGACAGGGAGCCAAAAGCGATGATAACATCCTCTTTCCCTGCCAGAAGGCGTGCCATTTCCACGGCCTCCTCCGGACTGTCCGCCGCGGTCACATTTTCATGCACCCTGCGCACCACCTCCGCCAGCTCACAGGAAGACATCGCCCTGGGGTTGCCGGGCGCTGCCACCGTGATAATGGCATCCGCATAATCACAGGTATTCAGGATGATTTTATCCACTTCCTTGTCCTTCAATATTCCCATTATATATATGATTCTTCTATTTGTAAAATAGAAACGTATGGACTGGGCCAGTTTTACCGCGCCGTCCTCGTTATGCGCCCCGTCTGCGATAAACAGCGGTTTCCTGCCGATAATTTCAAAGCGCCCCGGCCACTTTGCGCGCAGAAGCCCGGCCTTCAGCTTCTCCTCCTTTACGGGAAAGCCCAAATCCGCAAGCCGGTCAAGAGCTTCCACGGCAAGGGCGCAGTTGTCGATTTGATGGATTCCGGCCATGGTGATTTCCAGATTTTTATGCCCCTTATAAGAAAACCGCTGCTTCTCCAGCCCGTACTTCACATTTTTGGCCGACTCCATATCGGATACAAACAGTCCACAGCCCTTTTCTTTACAGGCTTCCTCAATCACTCCCATAGCCTCAGGAAGCTGCCTGCAGGAAACCACACGGCTTCCCGGCTTAATAATCCCCGCCTTCTGCGCTGCAATCTCCTCCAGCGTATCGCCCAGAAAAGCCATATGATCCATACTGATGGACGCAAAAACGCAAAGCAGCGGCGCCGGAATTACATTTGTGGCATCCAGCAGCCCGCCCATCCCGGTTTCCAGCACCACAATATCACATTTTTTCTGACAAAACCATAAGAAAGCAAGGGCTGTCTCCACCTCAAAAACCGTGGGATGCCTTCCGGTTTCCGCCACCATAGCCTCCGCCGCCTCCCGCACAGGTTCCATGGTTTTGCCAAGCTCTGCCTTGCTGATTGGCTTCCCATTGATCTGAAACAGCTCCCTGTACTCAAAAATGGCAGGAGAAATATACCGTCCCGTCTTATAACCGCCTTCCGTAAGCACCGTGGAAATAAAATTCATTACGGAGCCTTTGCCGTTCGTCCCCGCGATATGTATAAAGCTTAATTTCTCCTGCGGATTACCCAGCCGCGCCAACAGCTCCTTTATATTCTCAAGGCCCGGCACCACGCCGAAGGTATTGCATTCCTGCATATAGGCAAGCGCCTCCTGATAATTCATCTCTTCTCCTATCCGCGCGCCGCTGCGCGCAATCAAATCCCCCGCCGCAGACAACGAAGCATCAAACCTGCAACGCTGCAGGGCAAGCCGCCAGATATCCATACAAGCACGGGTGCCTGGCCGCTGCTCACGGGAATAACATTTTTTCAACTTCTTTTCTATACATCCTAGCACATTTTGCATAAAAAAAGAATAACCGGCCAAAATATTAGCATGCAAAAATTATGGAAAGACTTTATAAAATGCGGCATCCTCGGCTGGTGCCTTGAAATTACATTTACCGCCCTCCACTCTCTCCAGCAGCGCAAATTCACGCTTCAGGGCACCACCTCCCTGTGGATGTTTCCCATCTACGGGGCTGGCTGCCTGCTGCGCCCCATCTGCGCCCTGGTAAAAAAATGCCACTGGTTCGTCAGAGGCTGCGTCTATGCCCTTTTCATTTTCGTGGCAGAATACCTCTCAGGCCGTTTTCTTCTGAAAAAAGGCCTCTGCCCCTGGAGCTACGGCAAGGCCCGCTGGAACATCGGCAAGGTCATCCGCCTGGACTACGCCCCCTGCTGGTTTGCCACCGGACTGCTCATGGAACAGGCAATCCAGTCCCCCGCCGGGAAAAAGAAGCATTAAATCCGGAAAATACCAGCACAGCCTTCCCCATTACCCGCGGAAATAGCGGACAGGATATCCCTGCCCGCTATTTCCGCTTTCTTCCTAATTAAAGGAAGCAATTATGAGGAAGCCTCCTGCCGCTGCCCCTCGGCAAACAGCTTCTCCCTCTCCATCTTCTTCATGGTAAACCGATAAGCAATGTACAGGAAAATTCCGCCCAGGCACCATGCGCTGGCATTTGCGGCGCACACGCCCACATAGCTCAGCAGCTTCGCCGCCACCACGGCCAGCACGGCCCTGCTCAAAAGCTCCACCACGCCGCCCATCATCGGCATCAACGCATAACCGCAGCTCTGCATCACATTTCTATAGATAAAAATCATCCCCAGCGGAATAAAGAAAGCCCCGTTAATCAAAATATAGGCCCGCGCATACCCCAGCACCTCCGTGCTGTCCCCGGTTACAAACAACCGGATAATCACCGGCAGCGCCACAACAACCACTGCATAAATAATCACCCCGTAAACCGCAGACATCCAGAAAGCGATCCTGCTTCCCTTCTTAATACGCCCCAGATCATTAATCCCCCGGTTCTGCCCGCAGAAGGTGGCCATCGTCATACCCATGGAAGCAAATACCTGCGTCACCAGCTGCTCCACCTTGCAGGCCGCCGTATAAGCGGCAACCACGGTAGAACCCAGCATATTCAGCGCCACCTGTACCATAATCGTCCCCACCGCAGTAATGGAAAACTGCAACGCCATGGGAATCCCGATGGATACCTGATTCCGCACACACCACGGATCCAGCCTCAGATGCTCCTTATGCAAAGCAAGAAGCGGGACCTTCTTTACCATATAAACAAGGCACAAAAGCCCGGAAATTCCCTGCGATGCAATCGTCGCCACCGCAGCCCCGGCAACCCCCATATCAAAACAAATGATCAGAACCAGATCCCCTATAATGTTAATCGCAGCCGACAGCACCAGAAAATAAAGCGGCACCTTACTGTTCCCCACAGCCCGCAGAATACTGGACAGCAGATTATAAAGCACGCTGAAGCCCATTCCCCAGCAAATAATCAGAATATATTCCCTGGACATATCCATAATATCCGCAGGCGTCCTCATAATACGCAGCAGCCAGTCCATAATCAGCACACTCGTAAAGGTCATAACCACCGTAACGATAACAGAAAGGACCGCGGCATTTCCCACGCTCTTCTTCATCCCCTCCTCATCCCCGGCGCCAAAACGCTGCGCTGTCAGAATCGTAAAGCCCGTAGTCAGTCCCTGCAGAAATCCCAGGATCAAAAACGTAATCGTCCCCGTGGCCCCCACAGCCGCCAAAGCCTTCACGCCCACAAACCGCCCCACAATCACGGTATCCACCAGACTATACAGCTGCTGAAAAATATTCCCGATAATAATCGGAATAATAAACCTCACAATCAGCTTAAAGGGACTCCCCTTCGTCATATCAAGTTCCATTTCCAACACTCCTCCTGCCGCGCCGCTCCTAGGCGCCTTCATCCACCAAAATCCTCGCGCATCCCAAGCTCATTTTTTCACATTTTTTCTTAATTCCATTAATCCCTTTATTCTCTTTAATCCCTTTATTCCTTCTGCTCCCCCAGCAACCTTCCGGTCCGGCCGCGAATGGGTTCTCCGAAGGCC
>NZ_KE992756.1:6495-8551 GCF_000466465.2 Clostridium sp. KLE 1755 | reverse complement strand
TGCTTTGCACAACGCCCTATCTGGGCGCACCTTCACATTCTGGGTCAAAGCTGACGGGACGCAGCCTTTCTTCCGCAGCATTTTCCAGATGGCAACGCAGTAGCTGGCCGTCAGGGCGTCCCGGAGCAGTACGTGAAATTCGTCAAAGTAGCACCATGTGGAAAGCCCGTTCATGAAGTTCAGGGAAACCTGTGAGTTCACTAAATCCTGCATGATGAGCATGGCAATCGTGCGCAGTCCCGCCCCCAGCTTCTTTAAATCGAGGCACACAAGGCGGCGGTTCAAGTCCACGTTGGTTTCATGGTTGAATACGTTTAAGGAACCGGACACGTAGATTTCAAGGGAGGTTGCCAGACGGGAAGCCTCCGCCTCCGGCTGTTTGCAGAGCAGTTCGTATAAATCCTGCAACGTCGGCATCTGTTTCTTTTCCGGGTGCTGGATATGCTCCCGGTACATGAAGCGCACACAGCGGTCAATCACCGTCCGGTCAATGGGCTGTAGGCCGTCCTTGCCGCCAACAATGAGCTCCATCAGCGACAGGATAAAGTCGGCCTTTAAGGCCATGGGATTTTCCTCGTCAAAACTCAAATCTATGTCCATGGGGTTGATGTGGTGCGGGCTGTCCGGCGCAATCTCAATCACCTGACCGCCCAGCCGCCGGATTAGCGGGGAATATTCGCCCATGGGGTCTACTACGATAATCCGGTCGCGGGTGGCGAGGAACACGTTCACAAGCTCCCGTTTTGCGGCAAAGGATTTCCCGGAACCGGGTACGCCAAGGAACAGGCCGTTGGGGTTTTTCAGTTTCTTCCGGTTCGCCATGATGACGTTGTGGGAAAGGGCGTTCAGGCCGTAATAGACCGCCTCCCCGTCCATGCGGAGCTCCTGCGTTATGAAGGGGACGAAAATGGCGGTGCTGCTGGTAGTCAGGCCCCTCTGTATCTCAATGGCGTTGTGGCCGAGGGGAAGGCTGGAAAGGAACGCCTGCTCCTGCTGGAAGTCCAGCCGTTTCAGGGCGCAGTTGTATTTCTGCACGATTCCTGACACGGTGAACAGGTCGTTGTCCAGCTCCCGCCGGGTGGGCGCCATGTTGACCACAAGGAAGGTCAGGAGGAACATTCTTTCATTCCGGCTCTGCAAATCTTCCAGAAGGGTCTTAGCGTCCTGGCTGTAGGTCACAAGGTCGGGAGGCAGAATGTCCATGTCGTAGCCGGAGCGCACCGCCTTTTTCTGTTCCTCCACCTTCATCTTGTCGATATCGGAGACTTTGGCCTTGATAGCTTTCACGGCGGCGGCCTGATCGACTGTCTGCACATGGAGGGTGATGGTCATTTCCGCGTCCAGCTCCAACAGCTCCGCCAGCAGTTTATCGGAAAGCTCCGAGGCAAGAATCTGCAAGTAGGAGGAGGCTCCCCATGTGGTGCCCACCCGGAACAGACGGCTGAACCGGAAGTCAAAGCTGGTGGGCGCGATAAAGTCCTTTGTGGAAAGCCCGGTTTTTGGTATCATATCCCATGAAAAACGGAAGGGGTCATTCCCGCCCGGGTGGAGCTGGCCGTGGAGCAGTTCCAGGCGTTCCAGCCCGGAGAGGGCGGCTGATTTTACGCCCAGCTTCTTAAAATTGTTCATGATATCGGCCTCCACCCGTTCCAGCCTCGCCCGGGCCGTGGATAAATCGTCCACGTTCACGCCGAAGGTCAACAGTTTCGTCCGCACGATTCCGTTGTTGCTTTTGGCTATCTGGTTTTCCAGCATTTCCACGTATTCCTGCCGCACCCCGTTATATTCGTCCTCCTGCATGGAGATGTTGACGCTGTAGCGGCTTTCCGGGCGGCTCCGGTGGTTGATGAATGAGAGCTGGAAGGGGAGGGTGCTGTCAAAGTAATTTAAGCAGGCGCTCCACCCGTCAAAAATGGCGGCCTGATCCTCGGCCTGTGCGAGCTGGTAGTTGATGTCCTCGTATTCTATGGTTTTCGTGTAATAATGGTCGGCCACCCGGCACACGCCGTCCCGGTACATTTCCCGGTAGGGAAGGGTCTGCTGGGCGGTGGCGGGG
>NZ_KE992756.1:0-6395 GCF_000466465.2 Clostridium sp. KLE 1755 | reverse complement strand
CCCTTCCGCTTTCCGCCGGGAAACAGGCCGCCTTTCCGGTCAGGCTTTTTTCCTGCGGGGCTTTTTCTTTTTTTCTGGTTCTGCAATCGGCTTCGCCTCCTTCTTGAAACCGCTCAATAGAGCATAAAAATTTTCTGTCTGATAGGGCCGCACCCTCGGATATAGGAACCGGGTGCGCAGGATATTCCTCAGCACCTTTTCAAGTGGCAGGCCGTCACGCTCATACATGGCGAAAAAGAAAAACGGGAGCATGAGGCCAATCATCAGGAAAAGGGCCGGGCTGTTTCCGATGGTTCCACGGCTGGACAGGTAGGACGGAATCCCCACCGCCGCCGCAAGGGAGAAACAGATAAGCTGGCGCTTCGTCAAGTTTAAGGCCAGCTTCGTCTTGATTTTGTTTAGGTCTTTTGGTACGGGTACATATGCCATGGGCTGTTCACCTCCTTTGGCACTTCGGGCCATGGTGGCCCGAAGCTATCTGGCCGTCTGCTTTGCGGGCAGGGGCCGTTTCCCTTCCACGGCGGCCTCTCGTCCGGCCTGCCTTGCCCGCCAGTAGTCGGGGTTATACTGTCTGATGGACTGGTTGATGTTTTCCTCAAATTTTTCCTTATCCTTGATACGGTCAGGGATTTTCCACAGCTTTTTATCTAAGAGCTCCCGCAGTACCACGCTTTCCTGTGCGTCCTCCTCAAAACAGATGTAACCGTTCCTCTGGAAACCGCATTTTTTAGCCGCAGTAGACAGGACGGCGGCCACTTCCTTTGCTACCATTGTCCCGCCGTGGCTGGCCGTGCTCACAAGGAACACCCCGGGGCAGAGCGTGTCGCAGGTCTGAACCTTGCCCCACGGGGAGCTTTCCGGCTCATGGAACATGCCGCCTGTCCTCTGGCGGTCGGCCTGCATGAGCGCCGCTTTTTCCAGAATGGCTTTCAGCTCCGGGGACAGGTAGGGATATTCCCGCAGGACACGGACGGCCTCGCCGCCGCACTCCTTCATCAGAAGGGAATAGGCTTCACTGTCAGCCACGGTACAGCGGCCCAACAGCTTTCCATCGTAGTAGCAGGCGGCGTCATAGGCTTGTTTTATGTGTGTCATGGGCATACGCCTCCTTCCTTCACTTCGGGCCACCATGGCCCGAAGTTATCTGTCCTGCCCGCGGCTGGCCTTTGCCTTTGCGGGTTTCTCCGCCTGCGCCTGTTCCGCCTGTTTTGCCCCGGCGGTGAGCTGTTCCTTGATGGAGGGCCGTTCCTGGCCTCCCCGTGCGGCTGCTAATCTTGCCTGCAAATGGTCGAGCTCCGTCGTATAGGCTTCCACAACCGCTTCGTTAAGCTGACTGCGGAACTCCTTCGTGATGGGTTTTGCTACGTCACGGTAGCCCCCGTTTCTGTCCGGCTGGCTGGGCATACCTGCATAAATCCCTTTTTCGCCTTGCAGTATCTTGAAATTCTCCACCACAAAACAGTCGTTGAATTTCACACTGGCAAAGCCAATCAGGTTTTTTACGGGGTCAATGAGCCTCACGCTCACGTCCAGCTTCATGGGTTCCTGTGTAGCGGCGGGTGCGCCGCCTGTCTGTTCCTGCATAACTGTCTCCTTTTCTGAAATGGGGATAAGGCCCCCGTTTTTATACTCGTAGCCTTCTGCCCGGAGTGCGGCATGAGTGTCCGCCGACAGAAGCCTGTATAACTGGATATCCGTGTCTGCGAGGAAACGCAGGGTATCCTCTTTTGTAAATTCCTCGGGGAGCTTTCCAAAGTAGGCCGGGTGGGCCTGCCCGTCCGCCCCCAGCTTGTAGCGTCTCGGCATATGTCCTCCTTCCCGCCTCGGGCCAGGGTGGCCCGAAGTCCTTCTGCCGGTTTAACCGGTGCCGAAGATGGATTTTGACAGGCTCCCGGTCTTAAAGAGAGAAAAGCACAGGAGCACCGTATAGCCGACACAGCGCCAGATGGCTCCCATGGGGTCGCCGTCCGTTGCAATACTCTGAATCAGCACGGCGTAGATTGCCACGCATACCATAATCAGGAGCCCCTGAAAGCCGACCGCGCACAGTGACCGGAAATAGTTCTGCCCCATGTGCCCGGTTTCCCGGTTCGCCACGGTGGAGAAGGGGATAGGGGCAAGGCTGGTCAGCAGGTATATCTCAATCATGCGGCCATAGACAATGACAAATATCACGATATTCAGGGCGGTCATGGTGAACTGGACGAGGAATGACTGGAGGAACAGCCCGAACAGCGGGCCCAGCTCCATCGCCTCCAAGTCCGTGCGCAGGCTGTCCATAATGTCCGGCGTGATTTCCGTGCCGCTCTGGATAAGCCCCGCCGACTGTTGTATCACATGCTGGCTCACGTCAAAGACAGCCAGCACGATATTGAAGGTGTTCGTCAGGATCGTCACGGCCACGAAGGTTTTAAATATCCACTTGAAGAACATCCATGTGTCTATGTCATGGAGGTTGTTCCGGTCTATGAGCATCTGAATGAGCTCATAGGTCATGACGAACGTGAGGATAATCCCAGCGATTGGCAGAACGACCGTTTCCGATATCTGCCGTATCATGGAAAAGACCCCGGCGTTAAAATCCGCCGGGGTCGTCCCAACCTGCGAGGCAATCCCTCCGACCTGCTCATTCACGTTGTTGAAAAGGCCGTCCAGATTTCCCATGATACCATCTACAAGCACACCCTTGAGCCATTCCACGATTGCATTGATGATAGTATCCATATATCACTCCTTTAAATGGGAACGCTTTAGAACAGGCCGGATAAGAGGGGGATAAGCTGTGTGCCAATCAGGACAACACCGCCTCCGGCCATGAGCTGTTTAATTCCCTGTGATTTTGCCGCCGGGTTGTCCGAGCCGTATCCTTCTAACAGGTTGATGACTCCCCACACCGCAAGCCCGGCCCCCAGGGCGATAACGAGAACCTTTAATATGTCGATAGCAGAGTTGAAAAATTCCATGTGGTTTCCTCCATTTTCTTAGATTGAATCGGTTTTCGGGTAACAAAATAGCCGCCCATAACGGCGGCGCTTCGGGCCAATGTGGCCCGAGGTCACGCAAAGTCGTCACTGTCCATGTCGTCAAAGTTGAGAATGTCAGCTTCTTCCTCTGCGTCTGTTTCCTCTATCTCGTAGACCGTGTATTCGTCCTCCGGTTTTAGTCTCAATGGCCGGTGGCGGAACAGGGTTTCCGAGCGGAAGGCGTTTTTCTTTTTGTCGTACTCGGCTGTCTGATTATAGCTGGGGTGCTTTTTCAAGTCATACTTCGGGCTGTAAAAAGGCGGGAGGCCCCGGAGCTGGCAGATACACATATTTCCGGGCATGGTGGTGATTTCGCTTGTGGTGAGAAGCTCCCGGCCCAGACGTTGCATATTCTGCCCGTAGCTTTCGGACTGTCCCCGGGTGCGGCTTTCTGTCTGCATGGAGATGGTGGCCTTGCCCAGCCAATTTTCAGAAATTTCCTTGATTGTGGAGCTTTCCCGGCCTCCGAGGAAGACGATGGAATCCATATTCCCCATGATTGTCTCGGCGTTGTCCTTATAGAGCGCCTTGCACTGGCTCATGGCCTGATAGAACAGCGTCAGGCTGATTTCGCGGGAACGAATGACGGCCACGATTTTTTCCAGTCCCGGCACCTGTCCCGTGTTGGCTGCCTCGTCCCACAGCACCCGCACATGATGGGGGAGCCTCCCGCCGTACTTGTTGTCGGCCCGCTCACAGAGCATGTTGAACATAGTGGAGAAGGCAAGGGCAACGAGGAAGTTGTAGGTGGTATTTGTGTCGGATATCAGGAAAAACAGGGCTGTTTTTTCATCTCCCAGCATATCAAGCCCCAGCTCGTCATAGGTCATAATTTCCCGGAGCTCCCCAATATCGAAGGGCGCGAGACGTGCTCCACAGCTAATCAATATACTTTTTGCGGTCTTGCCGCTGGCTAATTTATACTTTTTATACTGCCTCACGGCAAAGTGGTTGGGGTTCCTCCGTTCCAACCCGTCAAACATATAGTCAACGGCATTTTTGAAGCTCTCATCATCTTCCCGGACTTCCATGCTGTTAATCATTTCCACAAGGGTATTCATGTTCCGTTCTTCCTCCGGCCCCTCAAAGACGATATAGGCAATCAACGCACAGTAAAGAAGGGTTTCCGCTTTTGTCCAGAACTCGTCCCCGTCTTTGCCGTCCCCTTTGGTGTTGGCAATCAGGGCGGTCACAAATTTCAGCACGTCACTTTCCGTCTTGATGTAGGCCAGTGGATTGTAATGCATGGATTTGGTAAAGTCGATAGTGTTGAACACCCGGAGCCGGTAGCCCTGTCGTTGCAGGAAACGCCCGCATTGTTCGAGGGTGCCGCCTTTTGGATCTACGACCACATAGGACGAATGGGCCTGAAGGAGCTGCGGGGTCAGCCAGAATCTTGTTTTTCCGGAGCCGGACGAGCCGATCACACAGGCGTTTAGGTTCCGGGCGTTGGCCGGGATTTTGGGCCGGGTGTTCAGTGTCAGGAACTCCGTACCTGTGAGAATGACGTTGTTTTTAAATACCGGGTCTACAAAGGGCTTGATATCCTTTGCCGTACCCCAGCGGGCCGAGCCATATTCTTCCTCACGGCGGAACTTTTTTCCCTTCCTGATTTTGGACTGCACAAGCAGGTACATTCCCACGGCCCCGGTAAGCCCCACCAGAAGGTCTAGCCCGCCAAGGCCCGGAAGGTAGTTTTCAAAGGCCGTAGGGAAAGTTTTCATCATGCCTACGAGCTTCGTGCCGAAATCGGCTCCGGCGGCCATGCGGTAAGCCGTCCCCACCTTTGAGAAGAACCAGAATACAAAGAGGTAGGGGAGGTTGGGAAGCACATATTTTCGGATTTTGTCACTCACCGTTCTTCCTTCACCGCCTCTCTGGTTTTCTGGCGCTCCTTCGGCCGGGACTTGATATGCTCTGAAAGGTTCCGTAGCTGGCCGAGGATAGAAGCCTTGTCTTTCCCCTTATTCAGCACCTTGTCACTGTATTTCTGGAACGCCGCCGTCATGGCGTCCGCCTGTCCCGCTTTGAAAAACAGCAGGTAGTGGCCGGGGCTGACCTTATGGAACGCATAGTCTACATGAAATTCCTTTGCTATGCGGTCAAACTGCCGGGGCGCTCCCACGAGGGGCATGGAGTTTTTGGCCCCGTAATGGTTCATCAGCTTTTTCACGCTTTGGCGGCCTTGCGGGGTCAGCGCTTTCTGGTGACGCTTTTTCCCTTCCTCTAAAATCTTCCATATTGCGGAGGCCAGCACCCGGCCTGTGAGCTTTGTTGCCCGGATTGAGAGGGCAACCGTTTTTTGGTTTACTTCGTCCTGCATAATACCTCCTTCCTGTCAGGCTCCCATAAACTCCGGGGGGCCTCTTATCTTTACGGGAGACGGAAAATCTCGGGCCAATGTGGCCCGAGGTCTACCGCTCGGCATATTTGGAGGGCGGGGCCTCTTTTGCCGGTTCCGCCCGTATCTTTTCATTCTGCGTCCGCATGGTGTCTAAGATGGACGGCTTTTTTTCTGCCGCCTGTTCCAGCCGTTCTATCCGGGCGAGGGCTTTTTCCACGCTTTTCTGCATGGAGAGCAGGCTGGAGCGTTCAGCCCGGTAAGGTGCCGCAACTGTTTTTGCCAGCTTGCCCGGGCCTTTTGCCTTTGATACGGCCTCCTTCCCCATCAGGGCCCGGCCTACATATTTCAAATGCCTGCCCGCCTCGTGGTATTCGGCTGAAACGGCTTCGATTTTCGCAAGGGCCTTTTCGTCTGTGGCAATCCCCGCCTGAATGGTTTCCTTTACCCCTTCCAGACCTTCCCGCAGATGGAAGAAGCGGGCCACGCCGTCTAAGGCCGCCGTTCCTCGCTGCTTAAAATCGGCAAGGGCCTGTTTACAGCCCTCTATGATGATTTCTTTCAGCGCGTCAATCTGCACCCTCAACTGGGAAACTTTCGCCTCCAAGGTCTGAACCGACCTTTGCAGGGCGGCCTTTAACGGCGATTGCTTCATTTCCTGCAATTCCTGCCGCATGGCGGTAAGCTCCTGAACCGCACTGGAAAGCTGTTCCTCCAAGTCTGACACATGGCCGATGGCGGCCATGAGATCCTTTGCGCTGGAAAAATTGTTTTCCTTCAGCACGGCCAGCAGTTCCTTTACTTCCTTCTGCTCCGCCAGCCGCTTTTGTCTGGTCTTACTGATAATCAATCACTCCCTTCATAACCTCGGGCCAGCATGGCCCGAAGCCTACCGTTCGGCCTCCTTCTTAGGCGTAAGCGGTTTTTCCTGTCCCGGCTCCTTTGGATATTCCTGCATGGTTTTCAGGATAGACGGCTTTTCCCGTGCCTTTTTTTGAAGCTGGGAAGGACGTTCACCGGAAAGCGGCCGG
>NZ_KE992755.1:0-14636 GCF_000466465.2 Clostridium sp. KLE 1755 | reverse complement strand
CGTGATACACAGTTTATTTGACACACCCAATGGCTTTGAGGAAACTGACAAAGTCTTAAGCTTTCAAAAGTATGGTTTCATGCATTAGTATTACATATTAAAAATAGTAAAAAAGGTATGGAAATCAAGGCCAAAATTCAGCTGTTACTGTTGAAGCGGCGCGTTTTCCATACCTTTTCCATGTCAAACATTTACAACGGCAGATCCTTCCGCCCAAAACACACAGCCCCGCTCCCATACAGCGCCGCCCCAATCACCGCCATAATCACACAGCTCCCGGCGGCGCCGTCCTGGCCTGACACAATTTTTTCTCCGGGGAACAGCGTAAATGGTGTAAGATACCGGAAAAACTCCAAATCCCCGCCCATATTACCAAGCATCTGAAACAGGAAAAACAGAATCAGCAGCCCAGCGCCGACGAAGAAATACCACTTTGAATCATTGAAAATACATGCCGGCAGAAAAACGATTCCTCCCAGCATCAGGTGCAGCAGAAGAAGCGCTGCATTCAGCTTCAGATAGACAGGGATATCCAGCTCGCCGGGAAACAGGCTTTCGCAGCTGACAATTCCGATGGCCGTAATCAGGGCAATCAAAAGCGCCGTTTCCAGCAGCAGGGTTAACAGCTGCGTCACTAAAATCCGTGTCCGTGAGTTGGGAGTGGACAGAAGTACAGCCATGGAACCGGTGTCCACATAATGTGCAAGAAGCTTATTCCCAAGAATAATCAGAAAAATAACAGGAAAAACCAGCATGATAAATCCATACAGATAAATATGTACGAATTCCGTAAGATTCCCTGCAATTCCCGTCATTCCCACTGCGGTCATCATCCCCGGCAGCGCCTGCTGGTAATCGTTAAGCATGTGGGCAAGCTCAGGGTCGTACATATAAATAATAACTGTGGTATACATGGTCATCGCAGCCAATATAATCAGCAGAATTTTCCAGGTCTGTGCCAGATTCCTTTTCAAAAGCGGTAATGAAATCATGCCTTTTCACCTCCATAATAATGAAGAAAAATTTCTTCCAGCGTCTGTGTGTGGATCTGCAGATCCCTGACAGAACATTCCGACAACAGAGACAGCAGTCTGGGGATATCCCCCTTCACGGCAACGGTAACCTGACAGCCTTCCCTTCGCGTGATTGAAAATCCGGGCAGGACAAGAGCATCCGCCGCCTCTTTGCTGTCCAGCGTGATAATGTAGTCTCTTGTCCGTTTTTTCTTAAGCCCCTCCATATCCTCAATGGCGGCAATTTCCCCCTGCCTGATTATCGCCGTCCTTTCACAGGTGCGTTCCACCTCTTCAAACAGATGGGAGGACATAAAAACAGTGGTTCCCTTCTTTTTTTCTTCCAGAATCAGTTCGATAAAGCGATTCTGCATTAACGGATCCAGGCCGCTGGTGGGCTCATCCAGAATTACGATTTCGGGATTCCCCATAAAAGCATTTACGATGCCCAGCTTCTGCTTCATGCCCTTTGACATTTTTCTCACGCGGCCGGAAGGATCCAGCTCAAGCAGCTCCATCAGCTCCCGCATTCGGCTTTTGTCCTTAATCCCTTTCATTTCCGCCAGAAGCCGGAGAAGCCCGTCGCCGGTGCAATCCTCAGGAAAAGTGATCTCCCCGGCCAGGTAGCCCAGTGATTTCTGGATGACGGCGGCCTCATGAAAACAGTCCATGCCCAGAATGCGGCAGGAACCCTTTTCCGGACGCAGAAAACCAAGCAGATGCCGTATTGTGGTGGTTTTTCCCGCGCCGTTAGGACCGAGAAAGCCGTAAACCTCACCTTTTTTCACCGATAATGAAACATCAAATATTCCCTTGTGACTGCCGTAATCCTTAGTGATATGACTGATATCTATGGCATTCATAAATACTCCTCCCTGTAAGAAAGCCGACGGAACATATCGCTCCATTCCTTAAAATCATGCATAATTTCATCCAGCACAAACGGTTTGCCCTGCCTTCGTTTCTCGCTGATGTAGCCGTCCGCCATCCACAAAAGCATCCGCAGTATCTGTTGCGGGTCGGCATCCTGCCGGAATCTTGAGAAATCCACATTTTTAAAATACAGGAAAATAGAATTATCTATATAATCCTGGTTTGTGCTGTTTAACTCATCTGATACCTCTTCCTTTTCCGGATAAAAGCAACGCATGACAAAATCCATCAGATAGGGATTGCGCGACATGATGGCGGCCTTTTTCTGCGCAGAATAGGCCAGCAGCTCAAAAAAGTCAATGATCTCCTTAAAATGGGCATCAACGACCTGAGCCGTCACAATCTGCTTTGTATAATCATAAATATACAGATATAAACTCTTTTTATTATGGAAATAGTAGAAAAGCAGCCCTTTGGATATCCCTGCCTTTGCGGCGATATCATCCGTGGATGCCCGCTTATATTCATGCGTGGCAAACACCTCCAGGGACGCATTGATTATTGCCTGCTGTTTTTCTTCGGGCAAATGGAAAAACTGTTCGTTCATTGAACACCTCCTGACTGCTTTGGTTTAACCGGCCGGGTTAAATATAATTTCAGTCTAGCGGATTGACTGGAATTTGCAACCCCTTAAAAATAAAAAAACATAGTGGTTCAGAACGCTGTACTGCTGCAGCGCCTTCCTGTCCGCCCCGGTGCGCGGGCAAATGAGCGCGCGGAGAAACGTATGTAAAATGCATGCGGACAAACGGTTAATCCGCGCCTTGACATTTAATAAAATCCTGCTATGATAATAGAGTAACAATTTAATAAAGGTAAAGTTCTTCAGGGTTGGGTGTAATTCCCTACCGGCGGTGACGCTGCAGTTGTTCCACGACAGGTGCAGACAAGTCCGCGACCCGCGTCATGCGGCTGATCCGGTACGAATCCGGAACCGACAGTAAAGTCTGGATGAAAGAAGAAAATCATGCATGGAATACCTGTTTTTACGCCGTTTGGTTTACGGAGGCGGCAGGTGTTTTCCAGGGATTGGATATCTGCCCGGAGAATCATTTCTCCGGGCTTTTTTGATACCTTCCTTTCATGAAGCATCAGAAGAATTTTCCTTGTCTTACGCAATAACTCCGGCTGGCCGGAGAAAGAAAAGGAGAGTATACATAATGAATGATTTAGCAGCGTCCTTCGCGGAAAACCTTATTTTTGTCCTGGAGTTTCTGGGGCTTGTGGCAGCCATGGTAATCATCGCCTACGTGGTGGAAAAATGGGAACGAAAGAAAAACGGAAACAGGGAACGTACCCTCACCACCAGAAAAATAGCCATGATAGGCGTATTTTCGGCGATAGCGGTCATCCTGCACATGCTGGATTTCCCCATCCCCTTTGCCCCGGAATTCTATAAAATGGATTTCAGCGAGCTTCCTGCCCTGATCGGCGCATTTGCCTTTGGCCCGGTTGCGGCGGTCATGATTGAGTTCTGCAAAATTATCCTGAAGCTTCTGTTTAAAGGAACCTCCACCGCATTTGTAGGAGATCTGGCCAATTTTATCATTGGCTGCAGCTTCCTGCTTCCTGCCTCTATCATATACCTGTTCCGCAAGAACAAGAAAAATGCCATAATCGGCTGTGTTGTGGGAACACTTGTAATGACGGTTTTCGGAACTGCCTTCAACGCGGTGTACCTGCTCCCCAAATTTGCAGAGCTGTACGGAATGCCGTTAGATTCCATTGTCGGCCTGGGCCACGCCATCAATCCCTCCATCAACAGCGTGACTACGCTTGCATTATTTGCCGTAGCGCCCATGAACCTGATGAAAGGCGGCATCGTTTCCATAGTAACCATGCTGATTTATAAAAAACTCAGCCCCATCCTGCACAGCAAAAAATAATAAAAAAGGCAGGCCATTGCGGCCTGCCGGGTTTTTTTGAGGGAGGGCCGGCATCTTTTCCGGATGCCGGCAAGTTATGAAAAAGAAATCTATCTAAAATTTTCTTGTTGGCTTTGTATAGGTATAAGATAACATTTAAGTGTGTAGGAATCGTGATGGAATTTTGAAGAAACTGTGAAGCTTTTGGGACTAAAAAATGAATCCTCAGCTCAGTTTTTCCGAAAAACCTGATTCGCCGGAAAGCCCGTTCACCAGATTTTCCATTTCCTGTTTTGACTGCACATGCCTTGAACGGTCAATCACATCCTGCCTTGCACTTTCGCTCATGGAAGAAAAAGTCCGCATGGCATCCATATTCTGCGCCAGGGCCATTCCCAGCCCCAAAGGTATCCCGTCATCGTTTAAAAGACTCATGTTTTTCTCCTTCGTTTTTTCTTTTATTATGTCATAATACATAAAAATTATACAGAAACTTACGTTATTTAGAAAAAATTAAGAAATATTTAAAAGAACTGCATAGATTTTTAGAAGGCAACTATAGTATGATAGTCGGAGTAATTCCAAGAAGGACTTATTTATAAGGAATGCCGAACCTCGGGTCCGGCTGCCGGATAAGGCCAAAATGGAATTGGCTGCATCAGCTGGAAGAAAAATACCAGTTGACAAAGAGCTGAATCAGTATTACTGTATTAATTACATAATACAGGTGATATATCATGCGGTTTTCCAGGTGAGGCCGCCTGCATTGCAGGTCATGGGCTTATGGAAAACAAAGGGAGAGAATCTATGAGTGCGCTGGTTGAAGTAAAGGACATGTGTAAGGTATATAACCCGGGTGAAAATGAGGTGCGGGCGCTTGATCATGTCAATGTAACCATTAATGAGAATGAATTTGTAGCAATTATCGGCCATTCCGGTTCCGGAAAGTCTACGCTGATGAACATGCTGGGGTGCCTGGATGTACCTACAAGCGGAACATATCTTCTGCATGACCAGGATGTTTCAAGAATGAGCGACGATGATCTTTCGGATATCAGGAACAGGGAAATCGGCTTTATTTTTCAGGGCTTTAACCTGATCCAGAATCTGACGGCCCTGGAAAATGTGGAGCTGCCCCTGATTTACCGCGGCGTGGGGAAAAGGGAGCGGACAGAGCTTTCCAGGAATGCCCTCACGAGGGTGGGCCTTGAGAAAAGAATGAGCCATAAGCCCTCTGAGATGTCCGGCGGGCAGCAGCAGAGAGTTGCCATCGCAAGAGCGATTGCCCAGGCACCTCCGGTAATCCTTGCGGATGAGCCTACCGGTAACCTGGATTCCGGATCTACGAAGGAAATTATGGGGATTCTGAAGGATTTACATAAGGAAGGCAGAACGGTAATCATTATTACCCATGATAATGACATTGCAGCTCAGGCAGAACGTATTATCAGGATTAAGGACGGCCAGATTGAAGCGGATTATGTCCAGGATACGGAAATTTATGAAGAATAACTGCTAAAGCAGGCTTTCAGACAGTTATAAGAAGCAGTGTGGGAAGCGGCGCAGGACAAGCCGCAGGCCGGCTCTGTTTTTATGAATAAAGGCAACTACCCGATGGGACTGAATGGAGGATACAAGATGAGTGAGTTAGAAAACAAGGGCGCCGAAAACCTGACGGAGGTCCAGGAGACGGCAAAGGAAAAGAAGAAAAGAGAAAAAGCCGAAGCTAAGGAAAAGAAAGCGCAGCAGAAGAGAGAGGCTATTATGGCCGGCGGCACACAGAAGAAGAAAAAGAAGAAAATAGGCTGGATTATTGCGCTGGTTCTCGTGGTAGTCATTGTGGGTTATTCCGTAGTGACCAGCGTAATTGCCAAGAATACGCCCATGCAAGTGAATACCATTGAAGTGACGATGGGAAGCATTGAAGAGACCATGTCCACCAGCGGTACGGTGAGCAGTGAGCAGAGCAAGACATACTATGCGCCGGTAGGCGCCACTATCTCTGAGATGAAGATCGCCCTGGGCGATGAGGTGGCAGAAGGACAGCAGCTGGTATCCTTCGACACCACCGAACTGGAAAACAGAAAAGCAAAAGCGGCGCTGGATGCTTCCGCAACGGCGAACAGCTACAGAAGCTCCCAGTATCAGAGCAACAAGAATGAATCAGAATATAATGAAGCAACCATCGGCCTTGACGAACTGAAGATCCTTGCCGAGCAACAGGAGCAGTACGTACAGGGACTGAAATACCAACTGGAGGATGAAACCCAGCGTGAAAGAGAAAAGCTTCAGGACTGGCTGGGCAAGCTGAACCAGGAGCTGGAGACCCAGAATAATAAGCTGGCTGAGCAGAGTGATTCAGATGCCAGAAAAGGAATTCAGGAAATCATCCAGAACCTGAATAACAGCATCCGGGAAACAAGCAACCAGCTCAGCGATCTGAGCATGTCCGAGGACCTGAGGGAGACCCAGCGTATTATTGACGCGGAACAGAAGAAGCTGGAGGATATGAAAGAAGAGATCAGCAAGCGGGAAGGAAAGGAATCCTCCTCAGAAGCGGGAATTGCCGATCCTTATTCCAAGCAGCAGCAGGCAGATACCGTACAGAGCGCACAGATTACCGCAAGTGAAGCGGCGGCAGAGCTGGAGAAGGCTCAGGCGGGTGTTGTTGCAGAATTCCCCGGCATCGTAACCAAGATTGCCACCGTATCCACATCCAAGGATGCAACCAAGGGCGGCGGCCTTCTGGAAGGGGCTACCGTAGCTGAAGGAACCGAGCTTTTCACCATAGAAAGCAACAAACAGGTAAAGGTGGGCATCGAAGTCACCAAATATGACCTGCCCAAAATCGAAATCGGCCAGAAGGTGGATGTTACCATTGCAGGAAAAGAATATGAAGGCGAGGTTTCCAAAATCAATAAAGTGGCCGCTGCCAATTCCCAGGGAACGCCTGTAGTTGGAGCAGAGGTACATATCAAGAACCCGGACGAGGATATTTTCCTGGGCGTGGAGGCCAAGCTTGTTATCCATACCGCATCTGCGGAAAATGTTCTTACAGTACCTGTTGAAATCGTAAATGCGGATAAGCAGGGTGAGTTCTGCTACGTTGTGGAAAACGGCGTGGTAACCATGAGAAGAATCACCACAGGAATTTCCTCTGACAGCATGGTTGAGGTAAAGGAAGGCCTGAAGGAAGGCGATCAGATATTATATGATGTGACAGGTATGGTGACAGAGGGCATGAAGGTAATGGCGGTTCCTATGGGAAGCGGCATGGCGGGCGCGGCAATGACTGACGCAGCGGCTCCCGAGACCGGCGCAGCCGTGGAAACAGCGTCGGAAGCATCCACTGAAAACGCATCAGAAGAAGGCTCCTCCGAAGCGGCAGGCCAGGAGACGGAGACCGCTGGAACACAGACACAGACGGACGGCGCGGCGGATTCCGGAAACGAGTAATCCGGGCCTGCTCACAGCGGTCTATATAAGGAGGATGCAATAGTGGCACAGGCATGGGAATATATAAAAATTGCCCTGATGAATATCAAAAGCAATAAAGGCCGGTCCATTCTGACGATGCTCGGTATTATTATCGGTATTACATCCGTTATCATGATTATTTCCATTGGTGACGGAGTAAAGGGACAGGTAAACGATGAACTGAATGCCATGGCCGGAGGGCTGATTGGTATTTATGTTAATAATGAACACAGTGAAGATGAGGTTTATTTCTCCGCAGATGATTTTGAAGCAATACAGGAAAAGGTGGCGGGCGTCAAAGGCGTTACGCCGGTGTATACCCTTTACGGGAGCGTAATCGGTAAAAAAGGCGAGTTTACCGCATATGCCTCCGGCGGAACGGAGAGCATGGAGTTCTATCAGAGTGAACCGATAATTGCGGGCCGTTACTTTACCGCCAACGATTACTACTCCGGCAATAAGGTATGCGTGGTGCCGGAGCAGGCGGCCAAGAAGCTGTTCGGCACTACGGATGTTATCGGCCTTACTATTGAAGTGACCCTGTACGGAACCACACAGGATCTGAGAATCGTAGGCATACGTAAGGACAGCGCTTCAGCCATGTTCAGTATGTACGGAGACATGATTAACATTGAGTTGCCGCTCAGCATACTGAGCGCTTCCTATGGATTATATTTCGGTGATTTTACGGACTTTTATGTTATCTGTGACTCGCCGGCGGAATCCATGCAGGTGGCGCAGAGCACGATCAACCTCATGGAAGGAAGGCATAATGTGAGAGGAAAAGGGTTGATCCAGGTGCAGAACATGCAGGATCAGATTTCCCAAATCAACTCCGTTCTGGGCAATATCTCTATCTTTGTAGTTATTGTGGCAGCGATTTCCCTGCTGGTCGGCGGTATCGGCGTAATGAATATCATGCTGGTTTCCGTAACGGAACGTACCAGGGAAATTGGTATCCGTAAATCCCTGGGAGCCAGGACCGGATCCATCCTGCTGCAGTTCTTGTCCGAATCCGCCATTATTACCCTTATGGGAGGGATTATCGGCATTATACTGGGAATTACAGGCGCCATACTGATAGGCGGCGTGATTGGCTTTGCTGCAAGAGTTAAGGTAGGCACCGTGCTGATTGCATCCCTGTTCTCGGCAGGCGTAGGTATTTTCTTCGGTATCTATCCTGCAAGAAAGGCTGCAAAGCTCAGCCCGATTGAAGCGCTGCGCCATGAATAATCCTGAAAGCCAGGACGGTTCCCGGTAGAAAATAACTTGCGTTATAGCGGATTATCAGTATAATATAATGTTAAGTAGACAAAAGCACCTACGATGTAGGTGCTTTTTCGGGCCTGAGATATACAACAAAATAAATATCAGGAGTATATACTTAAATGGAAGTGGAATTTGATGTCAAAATAGATTCAGGAGTACTGTATGACTACATGCTTCACCATACCTACACCAGCTTTGCCGGAGTGGTGGGAACCACGGTGGGCGCACTGATGCTGGTGGCATTCGGCATGACCGGCCATATAATCTATCTTATTGCCGGCCTGGTGATACTGCTGTACCAGCCGGGCAGCCTGTTTCTTAAGGCCAAGCAGCAGGCTCTTACCAATCCCGCCTTCAAGCAGCCCCTCCATTACAAAATGACGGAAGAAGGGGTGGAGGTATCCCAGGGAGAAGCAACGGAATTCCAGAAATGGGAGGATATGGTGAAAGCGGTGTCCACAGCCCGCAGTATCGTACTTTATACCACAAGAATCAATGCCAGCATTTTTCCCCGCAGAGATCTGAAGGATAATCTTTCCAAAGCAGTGGAGATGATTTCCACACACATGCCTCCGAAAAAGGTAAACATCCGGATGTGAAGCCGGCCGGCGGTATAGCAGCCCATGCCGGGATAACAGGAGAATTGTAATATGAATCAGCAAACAGAAGTAATTGAAAGCTTCAGCGCAGAGGAAACCTATGCGCTGGGGGAAAAAATAGGACAGGAAGCGAAGCCCGGCCAGGTTTATACCCTGATCGGAGATCTGGGCGTGGGCAAAACCGTTTTTACCCAGGGAGTCGCAGCAGGGCTTGGCATAACGGAGCCGGTCAGCAGCCCTACGTTTACCATCGTGCAGATCTATGAGGAAGGCCGTATGCCTTTTTACCATTTTGACGTATACCGGATTGGCGATCCGGAGGAAATGGAGGAGGTGGGCTTTGAGGACTGCATTTACGGAGAAGGGCTGTGCCTGATAGAATGGGCCAACCTCATTGAGGAAATTCTACCCCCTGCATATACACAGGTGCGGATAGAAAAAGATTTAAGCCGGGGCTTTGATTACCGCAAAATTACCCTGACAAGGATAGGAGAAGCGCAGGAATGAAAATATTAGCCATAGACAGCTCAGGGCTGGTAGCCAGTGTGGCGGTGACGGAGGATGACAGCCTCATAGCCGAATACACAACAAATTATAAGAAAACACACTCTCAGACCCTGCTCCCCATGCTGGATGAAGTGAAAAAAATGATTGAGCTGGATCTGTCCTGTGTTGATGCCATCGCAGTATCCGCAGGACCTGGTTCCTTTACGGGACTACGGATCGGCTCTGCTACAGCCAAGGGGCTGGGGCTTGCATTGGATAAACCGATTATCAGCGTTCCTACGGTGGATGCGCTTGCCATGAATGTATACGGAACGGATCATATCGTATGCCCCCTCATGGATGCGAGAAGAAGCCAGGTCTATACCGGTATTTACCGTTTCCTTCCGGAGGAGACGTCGCAGGAAACCTCCTCATTAGAGGTGAATTTTAAACTGGATATTCTGGAACCCCAGTGCGTGGTTCCCATTGAAACCATAGCGGAGAAGCTGAATGCGCTTCCCGGAGAAGACTGCGTGGTATTTTTAGGAGACGGCGTTCCCGTATTCCGGGAAAAACTGGCGGCTCTCATGCACCGTCCCTATACCTTTGCCCCTGCGCTCTGCAACAGGCAGCGTGCCTCGGCGGTAGCCGTCCTTGCACAGACCTACGCCCGTTTGGGCAAAATGGAATCCGCAGCCGCCCATGTACCGGAATACCTGCGCCCCTCCCAGGCAGAACGGGAACGCAGCGAGGCGCAGAAAACAGCAGGCGATAAGGCCGGGGATGCCATGATGAGAAAAGGGACCTATTCCAGGCAGCAGAAGCTTAAGAATCGTGAAAGCGGTGAAACGTAATGGAAATCCGTACAATGCTTCCGGAGGATTTATCTCAGGCGGCCGCGCTGGAAGCCGCCTGCTTCGGTTCGGACGCCTGGTCGGAGCAGGCCCTGGAGCAGGCGCTTTCCGATAAAAATGCACTCTATCTGTCCTGCATGGAGGAGGGCAGGCTGATCGCCTGCTGTGGAATCTGGCAGTCCTTTGAAGATGGGGATATTACCAATGTGGCGGTGGAGGAGGGCAGCAGAAGAAAAGGCTGTGCCCGCAGACTGCTGCTGGAACTGATGCGCCGGGCGAAGCTTTGCGGCGTGGAAAATTTTACGCTGGAGGTCAGGGAAAGCAATCTCCCTGCGGTCCGGCTATATGAATCCCTGGGCTTTACTGTAGAAGGGAACCGGAAAAATTTTTACCGGGATCCGGCTGAAAACGCTCTTATTATGTGGAAGAGATAGGCAGCGCATGGAATAATTACCGCTGTTTTTCGACAAAAATTTACGTTATAATGATTAAAACAGAAAGCGTAAAAGCGCGGATAGGAGTGGCCATGCGAATTTATCTTGATAATAACAATACGGAGCTTATATCGGTGATATGCAACCGATGCGGCAAAGAAATGAAGGTGGAAAATGGAATCCTGAAGGAAGGATGCTTCGAAGTTAAGCATGCCTTCGGGTATTTCAGCAGCAAGGACGGACAGGTATACCATTTTGACCTGTGCGAACAATGTTTTGATAAAATGCTTGCAGAGTTCCGCGTGCCTGCGGAAGTAAAGGAGGCCAGGGAGCTTCTGTAGCGGAATGGAGTAATACGACAGAATGCTGGATGTATGTTTACTGGGAACCGGAGGAATGATGCCGCTGCCGTATCGGTGGCTCACATCCCTCATGGCCCGTTATAATGGAAAAAGTATCATGATTGACTGCGGCGAAGGAACGCAGATTGCGATGAAGGAGAAGGGCTGGAGTCCGAAGCCGGTGGATATTATATGTTTCACCCATTATCATGCCGACCATATCAGCGGCCTTCCCGGCATGCTTCTCACCATGGGGAACGCGGAACGCACCGAACCGCTTCTGCTCATTGGGCCCAAAGGCCTTACCAGGGTGGTGAATGCCCTGCGCGTCATCGCGCCGGAGCTTCCGTTTGCCATTGAGTGCATGGAGCTTACGGAGAACGAGCAGTCCATCCCCTTTGACGGCTTCCGTATTGAGGCGTTCCGCGTCAACCATAACGTGATCTGCTATGGCTATAATATTGTAATAGAACGCGGCGGCCGTTTCCTTTTGGAGAAAGCGCAAAGCCTGGGGATACCCAAACAGTACTGGAACCGCTTGCAGAAAGGGGAGACAATTGAGACGCCGGAAGGCTTCCTGACTCCCGATATGGTTCTCGGCCCTCCCCGGAAGGGAATCAAGCTTACCTATTGTACGGATACAAGGCCCACCGAGGGAATTGTAAAAAACGCCGCCGGGGCGGACCTCTTTATCTGCGAAGGAATGTACGGCGAGCCGGAGAAAAAGGAAAAGGCAAAGGAGTATAAGCACATGACCTTCCTGGAAGCTGCGGACATGGCTAAGCGCGCCCAGGTAAAACAGATGTGGCTTACTCATTACAGCCCCTCCCTCATCAGGCCGGAGGACTACATGGATGGCGTCCGTAAAATATTCCCCCAGGCGGTAGCCGGGAAAGACGGAAAAAGTATCGATCTCCTTTTTGAGGAGGAACAGCAGTAGCAGCCAGGAGCTGTCCGGGCTGTTATAATCAGCAGTATAAAAGGTGAAAGCATTATGGAAAAAGAAGATATTTATATTCTTGCTGTGGAAAGCTCCTGCGATGAAACCGCAGCCTCCGTTGTCCGCAATGGCAGAGAAGTACTTTCCAATGTGATATATTCCCAGATCGACCTGCACACCCTCTACGGCGGCGTGGTCCCTGAAATAGCATCCAGAAAGCATATTGAAAAAATCAACCAGGTAATCGAAAAGGCTCTTTCCGACGCAGGAATTACCCTGCAGCAGGTGACAGCCGTGGCGGTCACCTATGGTCCGGGCCTGGTGGGAGCTCTTCTGGTGGGAGTTTCTGCGGCAAAGGCCATCGCCTTCGCTGCCGGCAAACCGTTGGTGGGAGTCCATCATATCGAAGGCCATATCAGTGCTAATTATATAGAAAACAAAGATCTGGAGCCTCCCTTTATCTGTCTTGTGGTATCGGGCGGCCATTCCCATCTGGTTGTGGTGAAGGACTACGGTGAATATGAAATCATCGGAAGAACCAGGGACGATGCGGCGGGAGAAGCATTTGACAAGGTAGCCAGGGCCATAGGCCTGGGATATCCCGGTGGCCCCAAGATCGACAGGGTATCCAGGGAAGGAAATCCGGACGCTGTTGTATTCCCCAGGGCCAAAGTGGATGGAAGCACCTATGATTTCAGCTTCAGCGGCCTGAAATCCGCAGTGCTCAACTACCTCAATTCCTGTGAGATGAAAGGGATTGAGATCTGCCAGGCTGATGTGGCGGCATCCTTCCAGAAAGCGGTGATCGACGTCCTGGTAGGCCATTCCATGGAAGCCGTATCCCAATATCATTTAAAAAAGTTCGCCATAGCCGGCGGCGTCGCTTCCAATTCTGCTCTGCGGGCGGCCTTTGAAGAAGCCTGCCGGAAAAACGGGCTGGAATTTTACCATCCCTCCCCCATTTACTGTACGGACAATGCGGCCATGATAGGGGTGGCGGGATACTATGAATACATAAAAGGCACCAGACATGGCTGGGATCTCAATGCGGTTCCCAACCTGAAGCTGGGAGAAAGAATCAGTTAAGGCAGGATAACGCTATGGAAAACGCGCGGGAAAAAACAGCGGCGGTAGTTCTGGCTGCCGGAAAAGGAAAACGTATGAACAGTGATATCCCGAAGCAGTATATGATGCTCCGGGAAAAGCCGGTTATTTATTATGCCCTGAAAGCCTTTGAAGATAGCTTTATTGATGAAATCATACTGGTGACCGAACAGGGAGAAGAGGCTTACTGTCGCGAAGAGATCGTAGAGCGCTATCAGTTTACGAAAGTAAGAAAGATAGTGCCCGGCGGAGCGGAGCGGTATTTCAGCGTGGCGAATGGGCTGGAAGCCGTTTCGGAGGACTGTGCCTATATATTTATCCATGACGGGGCCAGGCCCTTTGTCACAGAGGAGATTCTTCAGACTGCGCTTGAAACCGTAAGGGTGCACCATGCCTGTGTGGCGGCAATGCCGGTGAAGGATACCATAAAAATTGCGGATGAGAATGACTTTGCCGTATCCACGCCAAGGCGTGATCGTGTCTGGATGATGCAGACCCCCCAGGTATTTAGTGCCGATTTGATTAAAAATGCATACCGCATGCTTCTGGAAAAGGAAGAGGAGCTTCGTGAAAGCGGGATTCAGATCACGGATGACGCCATGGTGGTGGAAACACTCCTTGCCCATCCGGTAAAGCTGTTCCGGGCTTCCTATGAGAATATTAAGCTGACGACCCCGGAGGATTTACTTTTGGCAGACGGTATTTTAGAGAAAAGAGTCTGAATTTGCAGAAAAAAACGACAATGCATACCCCATATATGCAGTAAATACAAGGAAAATTACACTTTTGAAAAAATAATTTGAAATTTCTGAAAAAATGTGTTGACACTGAGGGGCTTTTTAGCTATAATAACTTTTGCACTGCTGAGGAACACAAACTTCTGAACAAACGGAAGGTTCCATGAAGGCAAAGCGTTAGTACTTTCTTCTATATAAAGAAGGAAGAGATTCGGAACGACCCATCGTTTTAAACAAAAACATGGAGAGGTATCGAAGTGGTCATAACGAGGCGGTCTTGAAAACCGTTTGTCCGCAAGGGCGCGTGGGTTCGAATCCCACCCTCTCCGTTAGCGATTGTTTCGCTGCGGAAATCAGACTGAATGATTTTCGGGATGCCATACAAATAAATCAAGTTGATTGAATCAGCTTACTTGGAGAAGTACCCAAGAGGCCGAAGGGACACCCCTGGAAAGGGTGCAGGTCGTTAATAGCGGCGCGAGGGTTCAAATCCCTCCTTCTCCGTTCGCAGCAATCCGATAAATATGCCGGAAAAGCTGCAAGAAAAGTTTTTAAAAAAAGTGCTTGACAGTCCAAACGACATG
>NZ_KE992754.1:9903-15285 GCF_000466465.2 Clostridium sp. KLE 1755 | reverse complement strand
GGTTTTGCCGGTGACGGCTGCCATGTCCAGGACGCAGATGTTTGGTTCGGACAGGGTGTAGCGGAAGATGTCGGGGAGGGGGAAGGTTCTGGTTCCCCGAAAGGCTTCCTGTTTCGGCAGGCGGCGTTTCCTTGCGGGAATGCGGTAGAGGCGCTCCCCTCCGGCTTCCAGATCAATGGTGAGATGGATTTGGCCGTTGATCACCTGGTATTCGGGTTCGGTGATTTTGCCGGTACGGGGATCCCATTGTTCCAGGTATTTTCCGGTCCCCAGACAGAGGGCTGCGTTGGCGCGGCCTTTTTTCCGATCCGTATTTAAGAGCAGGATCATGCGGCCGCCTTCTGTCCGGTAGGAGCGGGCGAACAGCAGGGAGGCGTCTTCGGTATCTATTTTTATTTCCCGGCCGTTTGCGCAGGCTTCTGTCAGCGCTTTTTCCTCCAGCGGGATGGTGGTGCAGGCGGAGGCTAGGGCTTTGACCTCCCCGGAGGGGAGAGCATCCACGAAGGCTGGGGGATTTCCTGCAAAAATCAGGGCGCCTCCCTGGGCGGCATAGTCTGTCAGGAGCCGTAGGGTGCTGCTGCGCAGGGTATCCACGCCGGCGACCAGGACTTTGCCATAGGTGCAGCTTCCGATGTGGAGGGTTCCGTTTTCCGCGTGTGCGTGGCGGGCCATGATATCTTCTTCCCCGTAGTCGAAGTCGATGCGGTTTCCGGTGAGCATGTGGAAGACGGAGGCATATTGCTCTTCCAGACGCCGTATTTCGGGATCGGTTCCCGTAAGGCCGTCAAAAGCGCCGCTGTAGGCTCTGGCCCATACGCTTTCGATAGGGCTGATGACCAGCAGGGCGGCATCCGCTTTTGCTCCGTGCAGGGCGGCGTGGATTCTGGAAAAATAGTCCTCCAGGTAGTGGTATTCGGGATACCAGGCGGACTGGTGCAGGATGCTGGCGGGATAATCCCGTTTCCCTTCTCCCTTCATGGTGTACCAGGACAGGTGAGGGCAGCGCAGGTTGACGCCAAACAGCGCCTGCCAGTCGCCGATATTTTTGTAGGCTTCAAAATCCATCTGCCAGCCGGTGCAGCCGTAAAGCTCGGAGAGAACCCATTTTTTATCCAGCTGTCTTGCCACGGAATCCACCTGTTTTGCGGCCCAGTAGCATTGATTGTTTTCAGCAAGAATGTCTATGCCGGGGTAGTCCATATATTCATAGAAGCGCATGAGGGAGCCCTGCATGATGGCCTGGCAGCAGAGGGAATCCTCGTGTAGTACGTGGCCGGTAAAAATGAGATGGTTTTCCCGGCACCAGTCAGAGATCGGCCGGGCGAAGCATTCCAGGAACAGCTGCTGGCAGAGTTCGAAATAGTCTCTTTTTACCCGGGACAGTTCCTTTTCTTCTCTGCGGAGGAATAGTTCGGGGAGATTTTCCAGCAGGCTGTAGCCGAAGCGTTTTTCAAATTCTTCGAAAAGGCCGGGGGTGTAGGGGGCGGCGTTTACCTCTCCTTCCGCGAAGCTGGTGAAAACACCTCCGCGGTGGGGCTCGTCCGTAAAAATCCCCTGGATTTTTGTGCCCAGCTTGTCTCCGCAGTGCTCCCGGTATTTTTCATGGGTGCTTTCGAGGTATTTGTCAATAGCCTCCCGGTTCATGGTGTTCACGTAGCAGTAGCCGTTGTAGTTGTCATTGCAGGCGGAGTAACGGGTTCGGAATTCCACAGCCGTTTCGCCCTCCTGCAGGGGCTCCCCCTCAGAAAGGCGGCGTTTGGAGGAAAAAATACCATCCTTGATGCGGCAGGCAAAAACAGCGGCTGTATCCGCGGTGCGCAGGGAATCCTTCCAGTCCTGCGGGGAAAACTGATTCATTTCCAGGAACATGGCCCGGTATCGCGGCTCCCTGGTCACCATGCCGCCCGCGCTTCCCGAGGGCCAGCGGTCTTCGTCATAAAGCCAGGTTTCCAGGCCTTTTTTGTTTCCATAGTCCGCGCAGCGGTTAATCAGACGAAACCAGTCCTCCCCCAGGTATTCCGTTTCCAGTCCGGTGCGGGAATGCATGAAAAATCCACCGAAGCCCATTCCCTTCATAACATTAATCTGGCGTTTCAGTTCTTTTTCTTCCAGCTTTCCGTTCCATGACCAGAACGGCTTCCCACGGTATTCCCGGGAAGGTTTTTGAAATAATCTTTGTCGTTCCAACAACTTCATGCAATCCTCCTTGTTTTGCGGAGCAAAATGCGAGCCCTAAGCGAGCAGAGGATTTTCCTCCTTATGGTTTCCGCATTGGCGCGTGCCGGTTTACTGCGGAAGACGAAACTTTTGTTATTGTTATTATAAAAACAGCGGAGGCAATGCACAAGGGACAAATTTCAGTTAAAAAAAATGAAAAATGTACGGTGCCAATATGGAGGATGGACAGGGTACAGATTTTATTAAGAAAATATGAAAAATTGCCACTTGCGTATCTGTGAAAACGTATTTAAAATGAGTGCATGTCAGGGGGGCTGGAGTATTTTTCATTGTGAATATATATCAGGGTCTGGGTAATTTCATTATAAATATGTATCAGGGGGCGGTGTTATTTTTTGATAATTTTCCGGGAAAAGCAGCCCTGAAAAATTACATTTGAATGCGCGTTTTGACGCAGGGGGGAGTAAATATGACGGCAGAAAAAAGTTATCTGTGTCCGTTGTTCTGGCAGCATCATGAGGATAAAGAAATTTTGCGCAGGGAACTGCGGCAGATGAAGGAAAACGGGATCGGAGGATTCATTGCGGAGTCCAGGCCGCATCCGGATTACCTGGGCAGCGGCTGGTGGGAGGATATGGAACTCCTTGTGCAGGAGGCAAAGCGGCTGGGGCTTAAGATGTGGATTTTTGATGACGGAAGCTATCCCAGCGGAACGGCAAACGGGCTGATTGGGGAACGGTATCCCCAGTATATGAAAAGATATCTGGCGGTGCAGTATGTGGACGCCATCGGGCCGGCCAGGGAACGGGGAGTCCTCATTGATCAGTGGCTGGAGGACGGGGAACGGTTCCTGTGCGCTGTGGCGGGCCGGCGGCTGGATCACGATGCCAGGTTCTCCATGGATTCCCTGATCGATGTGACCGGTTTTGTGCAGGACGGGATTCTGTACTGGGATATTCCGGAAGGGGAATGGCGGATTTTCATATGCAAGGTGACTGGGAACGGAGGGGAGGAGTGGACGAAGAATTATCTGAATCCGCTGGATCCGGAGGGGACCAGGGCTTTTCTGGATTTGGTATATGAAGAGCATTACAGACATCTGGGCGCAGATTTCGGGGATACCATACAGGGCTTTTTTACGGATGAGCCGCGGTTTGGGAACAGTCCGGGCTATGACAGGCTGTTAGGGGACGATATGGTGCTGCCATGGTCGGAAACGCTGCTTGAGGAACTGGCCGGGGAGGCTGGTTGCGGGGAAGCTTTTTCTGGGAGTTCTTCTTGCGGGGATTCTTTTGGAGGTTTTTTTTCGGACTTTGTCCGGCTGCTTCCGGCGCTTTGGTTTGACTGCGGGGAGAGGACGGCGGATGTCAGATATCGGTATATGGACGTGGTATCCCGGCGGTTCGGAAAGAATTTTATCGGGCAGATGGGAGACTGGTGCCGGGAACACGGTGTGCGGCTGATAGGGCATGTGATTGAGGAAAACGGAAGCCATGCAAGGCTGGGCTATGGGCCGGGTCATTATTTCAGGGCCATGGACGGGATGGATATGGCGGGAATTGATGTGGTCAACAATATCTATCCCGGCAGGAGGGACGGCAGGTTCCTGACGCATTTCAATAATTATGATGCGCAATTTAATCACTGGGGGCTTTCCAAGATGGCCAGCTCCTGTGCCCATCTGGATCCGCGCAAGCGGGGAAACTCTGTCTGCGAGGCTTTTGGGGCCTACGGATGGTCGGAAGGGCTGAAGACGATGAAATGGATTACTGACGCCATGTGCGTCAGGGGGATAAACCATATTATTCCACATGCTTTTTCCCCGATGGAATTTCCGGATCCGGATTGTCCTCCGCATTTTTATGCGGGCGGGAACAACCCTCAGTTCCGGCTGTTTTCCGTGTGGGCGGATTATGCCAACCGGGTGTGCGCACGGCTCTGTGACGGCGTGCACGTGGCCAGTGCGGCCGTGCTGTATCATGGGGAGAGTGAGTGGGGAGGGGCGTGCGATCCCTTTGAAAAGGCGGTGAAGGCGCTGATGCTGCGCCAGATTGACTGTGACGTGGTGCCGGGGGACTGGCTGGTGGACCGGGAGCGCAGCCGCGTGGAGGACGGGCGGCTGAAAATCGCGGAGGAAAGCTTCGGCGCGCTGATCGTTCCTTATGCGCAGTATCTGCCCGGGCAGGTGACAAAACGGCTGCAGGAGCTGGCGGCCCAGGGAATTGTGGTGGTGTTCGCCGGGGATTTTCCAAAGAGAAGCTATCTGGGGGAAAAATTCGAGCCTGTCTGCGGGATGAAGAAGGCGGCTTATGATGAGCTGGCAAGGATGCTTACGGAAATGGATTTGCGGGACATCGAGGTTGAGGACGGGGGAAGCTATGGGGAATATCTTGTCTTTTACCATTACAGACAGGGGGAGAGGGATTCTTATTTCCTGACCAATGAAAGCCTTTTTCAGAAGGTTGAAGCGGAAGTTTGTTTCCGGGACGGACGGCAGGCATGTTTTTACGATCCTATGACGGGGGAGTTTCTGGAAGCACATCAGAGACGGAAAGTGGGGAAGGACGGGGAAAAAACAGTGGTGTCCCTGCTGCTTCGCCCCTATGAATCCGTTTTTGTAGTGTTCGGGGAAACGGGTGTGAAATGCGGGAAGAACCGCCGGATGTATGCCCGAAAAACCGGGGAAGTGGTGGAACTTCCGGCGAAGGGCTGGGAAATCAGCGTGAGTGGACCGCTGGCCTGGCCGGAATTTACCAGGACTGAATATACGGAAACGGGCAGTCTGGCCGCACCGGACAAGCTGCCGGAATTTTCAGGCACCGTCCGTTACCGGATGAAGTTTGAGGCAAGGGCAGGGAGGGCTGTGCTTTCCCTGGGAGAGGCTTACGAGGCTGTACAGGTGTGGGTGAATGGACGGAAGGCGGGAGACGCCATCTGCCCGCCTTATCTGTTTTTTCTGGAGGAAGGGATGCTGCAGGATGGGGAAAATGAACTGGTGGCGGAGGTGACGAATACACTGGCCAAGGCGCATCATGACAATGTTTTTGACCGGTATTGGGTGCAGGAGCCTGCGGGGCTTTTGGGGCCGGTGAAGGTGGAGTATGTGGAAGAGTGACGGATCAGAGCAGAACTGATCCTGAATAAAGGGTTGCAGGAGGAAATGGGGACTATGGGAAAATATGATGTGGCGGCTTATGTCTGGGC
>NZ_KE992754.1:0-9803 GCF_000466465.2 Clostridium sp. KLE 1755 | reverse complement strand
GGCCCGCCTATACAGGGCGGGATAAAAGGAGCCTGATGTTCTGGCCGGAAGGGATGGGAGAATGGCAGTCTGTGAAAAATGCCGTGAAGAAGTTTCCGGGGCACAGCTGGCCGAGAAAGCCTCTGTGGGGCTATGTGGACGAGGCGGATCCTTATGTGATGGAAATGGAAATCGAGGCGGCAGTGGATCACGGCGTCAATGTTTTCATATATGACTGGTACTGGTTTGACGGAAGGCCTTATCTGGAAAACTGTCTGAACGAAGGCTTCCTGCAGGCGAAGAACCGGGATAAAATGAAGTTCTATCTCATGTGGGCCAACCATGATGTGAATTATACCTGGGATATCCGTCTTTCCTGGGAGCAGGACACCACAATCTGGAAAGGGGGCGTAGACCGGGAGGAATTTGAGCGGATCTGCCGCAGGATAATCCATAAGTATTTTGTACAGCCCAATTATTACCAGATAGACGGGGAACCTGTTTTTCAGATTTATGAACTGGGGATTCTGATCGACGGGCTGGGCGGTCTGGAAAATACCAGGGACGCGCTGAACTGGTTCCGGGAAGAAACAATAAAAGCCGGATTTAAAGGGCTTCACCTGCAGCTGACGGCGCACGGCGGCGTGCCCAATCTTTCCGGCCTGGACAAAGAGAGCGCAAAAGCAGGCGGTGATATCGGCACCTTCCTTGGTTTTTCCAGCGTTACTCATTACCAGTTTGTGCATATTACGGATATTGACCGGGACTATGAGGACATCCTTGCGGATGTGGAGAAGGAATGGGAAGAAATCGGGCGGGATTATGCCATTCCCTATTTTCCACATATTTCGGTGGGCTGGGATAACAATCCCAGATTTACCGGGCTGCGTCAGGGAATTGTGAAAAATAATTCCCCCCAGGCGGTTAAAAAAGGCTTTGAAATGGCCCGGGCCTATGCCGACAGCCATCCCAAACAGCCGCCGCTGATCACGGTAAACAGCTGGAATGAATGGACGGAAACTAGCTATCTGGAACCGGATGATTTGTATGGGTATGGTTATCTGGAGGCGTTGAAAGAGGTTTTCAGGGGAGAATAGCCCGAAAGAAGAAAATAAAAGGTGAGGCAGGAGGATTAAATGGTATGAAAAAAATAACTTTCCCGGACAATTTTTTGTTCGGAACCGCTACCAGCGCGGCCCAGGTGGAGGGAGGCGCGTTTGAGGACGGCAGAGGGATGTCCATCTGGGATGCCTTTGCACGGATCCCGGGAGCCATCGGCGACGCAAGCCTGCCTGACAGGGCCTGCGATATGTATCATACCTATCCGGAGGATTTGAAGCTAGCCAGACAGCTGCATACCAATTCCTTCCGGTTTTCCTTTTCCTGGTCCCGGATTTTCCCGGAAGGAACGGGAAGGGTAAATCAGAAGGGGCTGGATTTTTATAAAAGGCTGGTTGACGAGATGCACAAAAACGGTCTGGTGCCCAATGCAACGCTGTACCACTGGGATCTTCCCTATGAGCTGGAGCGCAGGGGCGGCTGGCTGAACAGGGATGCGGCGGCCTGGTATGGGGAGTATGCTTCTCTTTTATTCCGGGAATTCAAGGATTCCATTCCTCTGTGGGCGACGGTGAATGAACCGATAGCGACTTATGTGGGGTATGCGCTGGGCGGTTTTGCACCAGGAAGAAAGGGCGAGGCTTTCGGGCGTCAGGCGAATCATCATATTCTGATGGCGCACGGGGAAGGCGTCAGAAGGTTCCGGGAAGAGGGAATGGGAGAGGATCAGATCGGTATTGTGGTGGATATCTGGCATCACCATCCCTTCCGGCCGGAAAAGGAAGAGGACAGAAGGCTTGCGGAGCTGGAAAATGAAAAAGCCTACCGTTCCTATCTGAACCCTATATTCCGGGGCTGCTACACGGATGCCCTGCTTGCGTATATGGAGGAAACAGACAGTATGCCGCAGATGCTTCCGGAGGATATGAAGCTGATTTCCCAGCCGATTGATTTCTTTGGGCTCAACTGCTATAACAGGGTGCTTGACTGCGCGGAACCGGGGCTGATGGAAAAAGCGGCCGGAAATGGGGAAGGCGGGAAGAGGAGTATGAATCTTGGCGGGAATTATATGGATAATGGGAACGAATATTATCCAAAGGCCGTATATGATGCGGTTCATATTCTGAATGATACTTATAAAATCGGCATTCCCATTTATATTACGGAAAACGGGACCTTTAACTGCAATGAAACGGTGCAGCCGGACGGCAGGATTCATGATGAGCAGAGGATACAGTATATCAGGGGATTTTTGGGCTGGATCCATAAGGCCATGGAAGAAGGCGCGGATATCCGGGGGTATTATGCCTGGTCCCTGTTGGATAACTGGGAATGGAGCGCCGGATATACCTACCGGTTCGGACTGGTGCATACGGATTTTGAGACACAGGAGAGAGTATTGAAGGACAGCGCTCTGTGGTACCGGGAAATGATTGCTGAAAGAGGGTTTGAGACAGAGTAAAATGAAGCTGATATATGAAATCAGAATCGGAACGGGGGAAGGAAAACTGCCGGAAGAGGGCAGTCTCCTTCCCCCGTTCCGCTCTAAAGGATGGATAGTTAATGAAAGACCAAGGAGAAAAGTTGCTAAGAATTTGTATTTTTTAAATTCAGGCAGAAATCAATAAATTCCTCCATATTCGTATCCGGGTTTTTTCGGAGATTATCGCCAAACTCTTTTACCTGGATTACTTCTCGCCTTTGATATTTGGGGTCGGTAGGAAAAATTTTAATGTACTCCTGTTTTCGTGCATCACCCTTTTTTTCAAATTTAATATGCGATTTTGTCAGGACAGATTCAAGCTGCGGATTATTATATATTGGAAATATGTATCGATATGCCCAATGATTTCTGAACATTTCTTTGTTTATAAAGGCCTTCTTTTGTGCTTCATTACAATCATCTGTGTCTAAAATAATAAAGATTTTAAAATCATCAGTTAAAAATTTTTTTGTCTTAATTTTACAAATTTCCACATCCTCATAGGTAGTAATAAAATCTTGAAAAGTTTTGAATTTTCTGCCATTTAATATTTTCATTACGCTTGTGACCTGTATTGACTTTTCGCCCTTTTTATCACTTTCAACCGCGATTCTTATTCGTAGATTTGATTTAATGAAATCACACATTTGCTTTTCGGACTTACCATGACATATTACGACTGCTTTAAGATAGGAGAGAGTTTTTGTCATTGTACCCTCCTATTCCATCATTTGCATAAGTTCATTAAAATCCACATCCATTGTAATCGGGACGCCGCCATACATTCCCTTCAGGTAACGTTTTCTTTTATTTAGGTTGGGATGTAAATGTTCCTCAAAAGCACTTAATGGGAGTAATTCTTTGTTTGCATTTTCATCGACACTAAATATATAGAAGCATTCATCCGGTAAATCGGATTCCAACAGCATGGTATTATGGGTTGTCATAATGATTTGTCCGTCTATGGAATCATAAAGATTCTCTAAAACCGTATTTATAAGTAAATCATGTATTCCGGTATCCATTTCATCTAAAATGGCGGTTTGCCCTTCAACACAGGACATGAAAAAGGGGATTATCTCAAGTAAATACTGCGTTCCGGTTGATTCTTTGTCAAAATCTATATCTACTAACTGATTATAAATAAGTTTTTTAAACATCAGATGGTACGTTATTTCGTCATCTGTGAATTCTTTTTTGTAATATACCTGTTTGACATCTGAATATAAACGTGTAAAAAATTCATTCAGAAGCGTTTCTGCTTTATCAAGTTCATGAATTTCCAAAGAAGAGATTTTACCCTTATCCAAAGCACCAAGTATTTCATGGGATATTCCCATTTTCCCTCTTTCTACACGATATCCGGCTTTAACCCGGATAGACATTGTCATAAAGTAAGAGATGACATCAAACAATGCATTGCAGATTCGGGCTTTTACATATCCTTTTTTATTTTCTTCAATTTCATAGACAAGCAGGGAAAGCAAGGAATGTTTCCCCCAGAATTTACTTATTAAAATATTGATGTCCTCTTTATAATCTGAACTTTTAAAAATTTTGTCATTAATCCAGACATTTGTCTCATTAATATCAAAAAAGACTGTTTTATTTTTATTTAAAACAAAGTCAAGATGCTCAGATATAATGTGGGTATTATCAGTTTCAATACGGTAAACACCTTTTTTTCCATTTAGTTTAAAGCCAAATTCTAAAAGCATGGAATCCTGTGAATTGATTGTTTTAGAACTTTTAATTATTGATTCAATATCTTTCAGATTTTGCTTCATGAATTTCTGGAAAGAACTATCATCGAATTCTTCATCCGATACGGATTCACGAAGTTTTTCCAACATATCTTTTATAGACATAGTTCTTAATGTTTCATACAATGTAAAAAAAGCGGTAGCTAAATTCGATTTCCCTACGCCGTTTTCACCATAAATCAGTATGAGCTTTTTGGGATTGTCTCGTTTTCCCATGAAATTTACCTGAAAATCAACCAAGGAACAGTAGTTTTTGAGTTTGATATAAGTAAACATAGTTTTATCTCCTTTTTTGATATTATATCATATTTTTAGAAAAAAGATACAATTATATAATGAAAATTATTTGAAAAAGTTATATTTTATAATTAAAATAAGAAAAAGTATTTTGGAAAAGACCCCTAAGTTATTATTAATACCATCCATCTTGATTCCGGGCCAGAGCAGTCCTCCCTTCCTTTTCTTTATTTTCAGCTTCCTTCTTTTCAGGAAAGTGCTATAATATTATCAGTAAACATATGAAAAGAATTTTTAGTATCATAGCATAAGAATCCACAGGAAAAGGAGAAACAAAATGAAAGATTGGAAAGATCGAATCAAGGGAGACTACAGTGATCTGCGCGGGGTATGCCACAACCCTAAGGCCGGCCAGACAAAGGAGGAGATGGCTCAGCAGCTGGAGTATGCGGCGCGTCTGAACCTGAATGCCGTCCGCTTCTGGATGTCCCAGGAGGAATGGGAAAAGAATCCGGAGGCCTATGAGAAAATGCTGCTTGATTTTACAGACAGCTGTGAGGAAAAGGGAATAGGCATCATGCCTATTTTCTGGAACGGCAATTTTATTGAGGATTATACGGAGGCCGGCGAAGAGGAATGGAAGAAAAAAAGAACCTATGCTGAAGCGATTATTTGTCTGTTAAAGCCAAAGAAAGGGCTGCTGATGTGGGATGTTTTCAATGAACCGTTTTGCAATACCTATCTGGGAAGCGCCTCCCCGGAGGACTATCCCCGGAAAAAGGAAAAACTGGCAAAGGACTTAAGGAAGCACTGTGAACTGATCAGAGAACTGGATCCGGACACACCGATCACGGTAGGCCACGAACTGTCATCCCATATGGATTCCACATCCGATCTGGTTGACGTACTCAGCTTCCATGACTACATGCCTACCAGAAGCAGGATGGAAGCCGCTTATCAGACTGCCGTTCAGTTATCCGAAGCAGAAGGCGGCAAGCCGATCCTGAACACGGAAACCGGCTGTATCGGCAGGGCCAACCCCTATGACCTGGAGCTGGAAATGTGTGAAAAATACCACTGCGGTTTCTTCCTTTTCAACCTGATGATTGAAGGCTTCTGGGGGGAAATCCACGGTCTTGTATACCCGGACGGCACAATCCGGGATCCGGGTATTGTGGCTGCGCTGTACGGCTTCAGAAGAAACTGCGGCGATAACAGGATCCTTGCCAGAGGAAACCGGGAAGGCCATGCGCTCAAGGCGGTAAAAGCGGTGGAAGATGTCCTGAAGCTGGAAAATAAAGCCATGTTCGTCAGCAAGGCAAAAAGCACGGATGAGATTCTGGAAGCCGCAGAGTACTGCATCAATATTCTGGAGCCCTGCGAGCTGGTGCCGATGTGGGACAGCTTATCGGCACAGCTGTGCCATTATAGGAGCCAGAAGGCGGAGGAGCGTGACGAATGGGAAATCCAGCGGTTTGCCTATGACTGTGCCATTCGGGTGAAACAGGCCTTTTTAATTATGTAGGAATATGATTATAAAGGAATGCAGCCTGAGCCTTGATTGTTTCAGGAATGCTTAATGTGCATAGGGGAAGTTTACGCCCTCTTTGTAATAGTTAGCGGAAAAGGAATAAAAAAAACAGGAGAAAAAGTAATGGGAATTTGGAGTCAGGCAAAATGGATTACAGCAAAAAGATATGGAAAGCAGATGCCGGTGTTCGGACGGGACCTGTTCCTTAAAAAGCAGCCTGCAAAGGCGGAAATTCACATCTGCGGCCTGGGGCAGTTCGCATTATTCGTGGAGGGAAAGGAAGTAAACAAAGGCGTTTACGAGCCGGGCTGGACCAATTACAGGAAAACCTGCCTTTATAGCACCTATGATGTAACTGCTTTTCTGAACCGGGGAAAAAACAGGTTCCGGGTCATGATTGGAAACGGCATGTATCATGTGGACGGGGAACGGTATGTGAAATTCACCGGTTCCTTCGGGGATCCGCTACTGATTATGGCGCTCTGTGTGACCTATGAGGATGGAACGGCGGAGGAATTTGTCACGGACGGAGAGTGGAGCTGCTGTCCGGGGCCTGTGATGATGTCCTGCATTTACGGCGGTGAGGATTATGACGCGTCTGTCTGTGGCTGGAAGGCAGCCATATCGGAAGGAAAGGCGGAGTGGATTCCTGCTGCAATCTATGAGGGATCTGTGGGGGCGCTGAAGAAGGCCGGCCAGCCGCAGGTGCGGATTCAGAAGGAGCTGCAGGCCGTGGAGGTGTGCAGGCTGGAAGACGGAAGGATAAGGTATGATTTCGGAAGGAATTTTGCCGGGCGCATTAAGATTAAGGCCGCCGGGGAAAAGGGGCAGCAGGTTATTATTACGCCGGGCGAGCTGCTTCTTGGGGACGGAAGCATCAACCAGGAGTTTACGGGAGATCCCCATTATTATGTCTATACCCTTTCAGGGGAAGGGGAAGAAACCTGGATGCCGCGTTTTACCTATTACGGCCAGCGGTATGCCCTGATCCGGACGGATGCCCGGATTTTGGAGGTTACCGGGCAGGAGCAGTATGCGTCTTGCCCTGAAACTGGTTACTTTAAGTGCTCCAATGAAATGTACAACCGGATCCATGAAATCATCGTGGGGGCAATCCGCAGCAATATGCAGAGTGTTTTCACCGACTGCCCCCACAGGGAAAAGCTGGGCTGGCTGGAGGAAACACATTTGATCGGCCCTGGCATCCTGGCTGATTTCGATGCAAAAAAGCTGTTTGAAAAAATCCTGGATGACATGGAGGATTCCCAGACCCCGGAGGGCCTGGTGCCCAGCATCTGCCCGGAATTCGTACAGTTTGAGCTAGGCTTCCGGGATTCCCCGGAATGGGGATCGGCCAGCGTGCTTCTGCCCTGGTATCTGTATAAAAAATACGGTGACATGCAGTTGTTGGAAAAGCATTACGGACTGTCCGAAAGATACGTTGCTTATCTGTTGTCAAAAGCCAGGAACGGTATCCTGAATTACGGGCTGGGAGACTGGTTGGATGTGGGACATTATCCGTCTCACCCGGCCAATACGCCCATACCGGTTACGGCGACGGCCATTTTGTATCAGGATCTGACGGTTATGGCCGAAACAGCGTGTGTGCTGGGCAGGAAAGAGGAGGAAGAGCATTACCGGAAGCTGGCGCAGGACTGCCGGAAGGCCTTTAATGAAGCCTTTTTCTATCCGCTGTCCAAAAACTATGCTAACGGCAGCCAGACGGCCAATGCCATGGCGCTGTTTCTGGAACTGCCGGAGGAAGAATACAGGGAGCCGGTGCTTCAGAATCTGGAAGAGGATATCCGTTTAAAGGGCGGCCATTTTACCGGAGGGGATGTGGGGCATCCTTATATCCTGCGCGCGCTGGCAAAGTACGGCAGGAACGATATCATTGCGGAAAATTTTATGAAAACGGATTTCCCAAGCTACGGTTATCAGGTGAGCTGCAATGCCACCACGCTGTGTGAGGACTGGGACGGCCCCAATCCGGAGCATCCCGTGATGAGCCAGAATCATTTTATGCTGGGCGCGGCGGAGGAATGGTTTTACTGCTCCCTGGCAGGCATCCGGGCGGACGCTTCGGCCAGAGAGCGTATCCGGATACAGCCCTGCTTCCCGGAAGGCGTGGACTGGGTGGACTGCCGGACGCTGACCCCGGCGGGCATGTGCAGGGTATACTGGGAGAGAAAGGAAGAGTATATCCGGGTGGAGGTGACGCTGGAAAAAGAAGAAAGGATTTGTCTTATCCTGAACGGTGAAGAAGAGATCGTGAAGGTGCAGGGAAGCCTGGAAAGAGAAGTAAGAGTGAAATAACGCAAAGCCAGATACTGCAAAGCCGGATGCTGTTTTAGCTTTTGTAGATACCATAGTCCCGCTCCATCTGCAGCTTCATCTGGTGTGCCCTGGAATGGAAAATGGTCTTTCCGTCCCATGTGGCATAGACATGGATTTCCATAATGGACTGATCCGCCATCTTGTAGTTGATACTGAACATTGCGAGAATGTTGTCCTGCATTACCGCATCCATCAGCGCGGCCTGTCCAGAAGCTGCATCGTGGTGATGACGCCCAGCGAATACCGGGAGCGGAATGGATGGAATGTGTGATTTTTCTGCTGCCGGGTAATAAAAATAATAAATTCAGGCACACATTTTATGATTTTTGCATTATGATATTTATAAAGAGTTAGAATAGTGGAAGCGGACCGGGTGCGGCGCGCGGATGGGAGCGGATATGAAGAAAGTGATTTTCAGGGGAGTGGGGACGGCGATTATTACGCCGATGAAGGAAAATGGGGAGATTAATTATCCGGTGTTCAAAAAGCTTCTTGACAGGCAGGCGGACGGCGGGGCGGATGCTGTGGTGGTAGCCGGGACAACGGGGGAAAATGCCACGCTGGATGATGATGAGCATCTGGAGCTTGTGGAGTTTGCGGTGAAGGAGATTGCCGGAAGAATTCCGGTGATTGCCGGGGCTGGCAGCAATAATACGGCCCATGCTGTCTGGATGTCGCAGGAGTGTGAGAAAATCGGGGTGGATGGGCTGCTTCATGTGACGCCATATTATAATAAAACGTCCCAGGAGGGGCTGTACCGTCATTTCAGGGCCTGTGCACAGGCCACGGGGCTTCCGGTGATTCTGTATAATGTGCCTTCCAGGACAGGGGTGAATATTCTGCCGGAGACGTACCGGAGGCTGAGTGAGATTGACAGTATTGTGGGCTGTAAGGAGGCAAGCGGTAATTTCTCGCAGATAGCCGGGATAGCGGCGCTTTGCGGGGAGAACCTGACGATTTATACGGGAAATGATGATCAGATAACCACTGCGCTGGCTCTGGGGGCGCAGGGGGTGATTTCGGTGGTGGGAAATCTGCTGCCCCGGGAAACCCATGACATCTGTCAGGCTTATTTTGACGGGAACTGTGAGGAGAGCAAAAGGCTGCAGCTGAAATATCTGGAATTGATGCAGGCCATGTTTATGGATGTGAATCCGATTCCTGTGAAGCAGGCCATGCGAGCTATGGGGTATGATGTGGGAGAATGCAGGCTTCCTTTGTGTGATATGGATAGTGTTAAAACGGAAAGGCTGCTGCAGGTGCTTAGGGATTATGGGCTGGTTGAAGAGAGGGTGAAGGAGTGAAGGAGGGCGCCAAAAGAGGTGTCCGGCTGCGGAAGGTTTAATTATACTCATAAAGAAGCTGGAAAGTTCAAGTAAAACAGCAATCGAGTAGGAGAAAATTTCTCTGATTA
>NZ_KE992753.1:0-693 GCF_000466465.2 Clostridium sp. KLE 1755 | reverse complement strand
ACCGCTTTCCTCCTGCTTCGTTCCTGTCTTCGCTGGTTTTAACCCCTTCTGCACCACCGCAGAATGCAGTCCGCCTTCCTCATTTCCGCCATAATACTTCCCATAATATTTCCCGTAATACTTCCCATAATAAGCGCCATAATACCCTTTGCCGCTCATGTTCACCTTATTCAGTATCACTCCCAGGATCCGGCAGTCCACCTTCTCCAGCTGTTCTTTCACCTTCTGTGCAAATTTATAGCTGATAGCCCCACTCTCAATTACAACTACTGTTCCGTCACAATACTGTGCAGCAACTGCCCCATCAATAACACTCCCCAATGGCGGTGTATCCACTATCACATAATCATATTCATTCCTTAGATACTCCAGCAGCAGCCGAAAAGCATCATTCCCCAACAGCTCACTGGGATTAGGCGGCACTGGCCCGGAGAAAATCACATAGAAATTTTCAATATTTGTCTTACACGTAACATCTGCAATCGAAGCCTGTCCACTCAGATAATGGGACAGCCCATATCTGGAAGCATTCGTCTTATATCTTCCCTTCAACACCGACTTCCTCAAGTCAGCATCCACAAGAACAACTCTCTTCCCGCCTTCCGCAACCGACAACGCTAACTGGAAAGACACACTCGTCTTCCCTTCATTCGGTGTACAACTGGTTACAGAAATTACCTTCCTGTCCCTCCC
>NZ_KE992752.1:0-7412 GCF_000466465.2 Clostridium sp. KLE 1755 | reverse complement strand
AGCGGTCAAGGCGAGAGGGAGTGAGGTGTAAAAGACTATGGCAAAATACACCAAAAGGAGAGATAAAAGAGGGTATGAGTGGAAGTCTGCTTATCGGGAGAAAGAAGCTCTTATGCTGGAGAGGGGATACCCGGAAGTAAGTCCTCATGATTTCTATCGAGAGTTGTTTCCGACTGGTAGTCTGCAGCAAGAGCCGGGGGACGGAAAAGGTAATATTATAGCGACACAGATTAGACCGTCCGGCAAAGGAAGAACCCGGCAGTGGGTAATTGATGATAGTCTGAAAATGCTGGATAAGGTCATAGGAGATAGGTTTGGGCTGATACCGCCTATTAGTTTTTACGGGAAGTCACACACGAAAGAGAACGCTCATGAGCTGTTTGCGGTGGTGGTGGATGTGGATTATGTAGGCAAACAGCAGTTAAAGAACCTGTTGAAGCAGTTTGGGAATGGTGTGCAGCTTCGTCCGACTTATCTTGTCAGCTCCGGCAAGGGGGTACATCTTTACTATTTCTTGCAGGAGCCGGTTCAGTTGTATCGAAACCGGGAAGAAGTGCTTGCGGAGCTGAAAGAAGCCTTTATCCGGCGGCTATGGAATGATACCAGCTCTATCCGTCCGGACAGCCCGGATATAACCGGAATTTATCAAGGTTTCCGGTGTGTGGGGAGTCAGTCGAAGCTGGGTGCAGATTTCCCAGTAAAAGCCTATAAGCTGTCAGAGAACCGTTACACGCTGGAGGACATAAAAGCCAGCATACCGAGCTGTAAGGTAGACCTTGCTCCGTTGTACGAGAAGCCGAGAAGAAAAAGTACCGTTACGCTGGAAGAAGCAAAGGAGCTGTACCCGGAATGGTATGAGAAGCGGATCGTGCAGGGAGAGCCGAAGCAGAAAAGTAAGAAGCAGGGCGGTACGTGGGTATGTAACGAAGCTTTATATGAGTGGTGGAAACGGAAAATAACCGAGGAAGTGAAAGCCGGAGGGCGTTACTTTTCTATTATGGCGTTGTGCTCTTATGGCTTGAAGTGTGGCATATCCGAGCAGAAGATACGGAGAGACGCCTATGCGTTCTTGGACCATTTAGAGAGCCTTACCGAGGACGAGGACAACCATTTCAGCCGGGCAGATGTGAAAGACGCTCTCCGGGCATTGAAAGGGGACAGAAAAAGGTTGTCAACGATAGCAAGCCGGGAATGGATAGAGGACAACACAAAGGTTACGATACCAGCAAATAAGCGAAATTACAGAAAACAAGAGGCTCATTTATATCTTGCAAGGCGAAAAAAAGAGGATATGAAAGTTATAGGCGAAGTAGTAAAAGAGGGCAGACCAACAGCAGAGCGGACAGTCAGAGAATGGCAGGAGAGCCACCCGGCAGGAAAGAAAGCGGACTGCATTCGAGAGACAGGACTTGCAAAGCATACGGTTTATAAGTGGTGGAAGTAGGGCATACTTGAAATGCCGAAAGGCATATGCTATAATGCCAGTAGGCAAGAAAGACGAAAGTGCTCATTGTGGCACGCAAAAAGCCCCGGAGTTGCGACCTCCGGGGCTTTTCTATTCCGTTGTGGCAAGGTGGCTTATGCCTTAGGCTGGCTACCGCCTATTTATCTCCGTCCAGCCATTTGCAGATGTAGTAGGCGACTACACTTGCCAAGACAGAGAGTAAGAAAGACGAAAATATACTCATGGTGGCACACCCCCTTTCTGTACCTGTATAGGGGTGGTAGCGTCGCCCATTATACCATAGTGGCAGAAATGCCACAAGAAGCCATTTCCCCTTGTTTATTATCAAAGCCATAAGGAAAAGAGTGTCAAGGGCGGTCATAGACCGCAGCGTTTACCCTTGATACTCTTTTTTGTTGGCTATAATGCCGGAGGGGAAAACGGCTGTCCGTCCGTTCCTTTACTTCCCCCCCCTGTGCTTCATTGTCCGTTCCGGCGGAAGAAAGTAAAGGGTGGTCTGCGACCATTTTTTATCTGCTGTACTCGCTGATCGGCAAGCCGAAGCTCATACTGCAGATAAAAAACAAGCCCTTGACTGTCTTCCTCCTACACTTCCAAAGTCGCCCAAGAGGAAGTAAGCTCCACTATATTCTTGGCAGAATATACGCACGAATATATCCGCTTGATATAGAGTTTCTATCATGCTATAATATGTGTAGCGGATATATTGCAAGTTCCCTAAAGTGTTACCACTTTAGAACTTGTGAGGGTGGCAAGCCCCCCTTCAATCCCCCTTTTCAGAGAGCCGAAAGGCTCATAGTGTGACGGTGGTAGCACCGAAGAAAGAGAGGTCAAAGGCATGAAAAAAGAAATGGATAAAATTCAGTTTGAGTACAGATACGAGGTGCAGGAGCTGATGAAAGTAATTGATAAATATGTAAAACAGAACCCGGCAGAAAAGGAAAATAAGACGCTGGAGCGTTTCTTTGACTTGCTTGATGTCATGGATATGGAGTGGTAAGGGTATGAACAAGACAAGACCAAAGCAGTTATCATTCCGAGTAAGTGAAGAAGAATACCGGCAGTTGCAGGAGAAGATTTTAGAGAGTGGAAAGAACCAGCAGGAGTATATCCTTTCCTGTGTGCTGGAGAAGCAGATCGTGAATACGGACGGTATCAAAGAACTTATCCCGGAACTGAAACGGATAGGGAACAACCTCAACCAAATAGCAAAGCGGTGTAATGAGGGGGGAATGTTGCCGAGTGAAGCGGAAGTGCGGAAGCATGGAGAGGAGCTGAACAAAGTATGGCAGTCATTAAGGCGGTATCTTCAAAGGCGGGCATAGGGCACGCAATAGATTATGTGACGAAAAAAGAAAAGACAGAGGAGAAGCTTGTCAGCGGTCTGCATTGTGAGCCGGAGACGGTCAAGGAAGAAATGCAAGCCACAAAGGAGCTGTGGGGCAAGACGGACGGAAGAACCTATAAGCATTATGTGCAATCCTACCATGAGGACGAGGAAATAACCCCGGAGCAGGCTCACAAGAACGCTGTCGAGCTGGCAGAGCATACAAAGGCATGGAAAGGGCATGAAGTTCTGATAGCCACGCATATAGACAAGGGGCATATACACACGCACTTTATTGTTAATTCCGTAAATTATGAGAACGGTCATAAGCTCCAATGGAGTAAGCACGACCTTAAAGACTTAAAGGAACGGTGCAACGAGCAGAGCCGGGAACAGGGCTTGCATGTGCCGGAGAAAGGAAAGACATTTGCTGGAGAAGTACGGGAAGAAACGGTGGCATGGAGCAAAGACACCTACCAGCTTTTGAAACAGGCAGAGCAGGGAAAGGTCAAAAGCTATGTGCAGGATATTGCCCTTGCGGTGCTGGATTGTAAGGAAACAGCGACCAGCCGGGAAACATTTATCCGGCTGATGAATGAAAGAGGGTACGGAGTGGACTGGCAGGACAGCCATAAGTACATCACATATACCGACTTAGCCAGGGAACAGGCAGGAGAAAAGGCTTGTAAAATCAGAGATAACAAGCTGGAAAAATACTACAATATGGATTTCGGAAAGGAGAGCATGGAGCATGAGTTTGAGAGAAATGCACGAACAGCAGAAGCAGAGCAGTCCAAGAGAGCAGCTTCAAGAGTTAAACCGACAGAGCCGGACAGAGCTGGAAAACAGTCTGCTCAAAGAAGCGTTGGCGATGTCGAGCGAGAACTGCGAGGAATTGATGAAGCAGTCAAATCAAGAACAAGTAAGGGCAGAGCAGAACAGGCAGAGAGACGCAGAGCAGAACAGGAAGCTCATCAGCGAGCTGAAGCAGAGCGTAGAGCTGCTGAAGAACAGCAACGAGTTGCTTCAAGACGCTATATCGGACGAGGTTGGGAGCTTGAAAGATGAGGTTAAGGAAAACACCGTCCAAGAGGTTAGAAAGGCGTTACAGGCGAATATAGAGGCTATACAGAGGGCTACAAAGCTTCTTGAGAAGCAGTCTGATACACTTACGAGCGTGATGAAGCAGAAGATCCGGGAGCTGGAGGAAAGTAAGAACAGATTTTTCAGATATGAGGGCTTGAAGTTGTACCTGTTTTGGGGCGGTATGGTCTGCAATATTTTAGTGTTTCTTATGCTGGCATATAGCTTGTTTGGAAAGTAAAAAAGAGTGATAAATTTGTATTTAGTAAAATGCAGACAACACCACGGATCGGCTTTTGGTTGGACAATTCCAACCAAACACCACAGCAGACAGCAGAAAACATTCTGAACGCTAGGAAGCCGGTATGATTGTTACATATAAGGGGAAGAAAAATTTCTTTTAGGTACTTGCTTTCCTAAAACTGATGTGATACAATGATTTAATCCAGAAAAGGAGTAAAAAATATGCGGCAAGGTATTCTTAAATAAAACTATAATCAAATAGTGGGAACAAAGGATTATGATAGCTCCTTTTGTAGGGGCTTAGTTTTTTGTACCAAATTTAAGAATACTTTTGCCTTATCAATTTTGACATATCCCCAAAAACAGCAATCACAAACAGGTGTATGCTGTATATGTGTATGTCCGCAACTTATAATCCCCAGTGGTAAAAGTATTTTACTGCTGGGGATTTTTATGCCCTTTGGGGCTGTAAAGGGAGGACAATCACATGAAAATAATCAATATTGGAATTCTTGCCCATGTAGACGCTGGAAAGACGACCTTGACGGAGAGCCTGCTATATGCCAGCGGAGCCATTTCAGAACCGGGGAGCGTCGAAAAAGGGACAACGAGGACGGACACCATGTTTTTGGAGCGGCAGCGTGGGATTACCATTCAAGCGGCAGTCACTTCCTTCCAGTGGCACAGATGTAAAGTTAACATTGTGGATACGCCCGGCCACATGGATTTTTTGGCGGAGGTGTACCGCTCTTTGGCTGTTTTAGATGGGGCCATCTTGGTGATCTCCGCTAAAGATGGCGTGCAGGCCCAGACCCGTATTCTGTTCCATGCCCTGCGGAAAATGAACATTCCCACCGTTATCTTTATCAACAAGATCGACCAGGCTGGCGTTGATTTGCAGAGCGTGGTTCAGTCTGTTCGGGATAAGCTCTCCGCCGATATTATCATCAAGCAGACGGTGTCGCTGTCCCCGGAAATAGTCCTGGAGGAAAATACCGACATAGAAGCATGGGATGCGGTCATCGAAAATAACGATGAATTATTGGAAAAGTATATCGCAGGAGAACCAATCAGCCGGGAAAAACTTGCGCGGGAGGAACAGCAGCGGGTTCAAGACGCCTCCCTGTTCCCAGTCTATCATGGCAGCGCCAAAAATGGCCTTGGCATTCAACCGTTGATGGATGCGGTGACAGGGCTGTTCCAACCGATTGGGGAACAGGGGGGCGCCGCCCTATGCGGCAGCGTTTTCAAGGTTGAGTACACCGATTGCGGCCAGCGGCGTGTCTATCTACGGTTATACAGCGGAACGCTGCGCCTGCGGGATACGGTGGCCCTGGCCGGGAGAGAAAAGCTGAAAATCACAGAGATGCGTATTCCATCCAAAGGGGAAATTGTTCGGACAGACACCGCTTATCAGGGTGAAATTGTTATCCTTCCCAGCGACAGCGTGAGGTTAAACGATGTATTAGGGGACCAAACCCGGCTCCCTCGTAAAAGGTGGCGCGAGGACCCCCTCCCCATGCTGCGGACGACGATTGCGCCGAAAACGGCAGCGCAAAGAGAACGGCTGCTGGACGCTCTTACGCAACTTGCGGATACTGACCCGCTTTTGCGTTGCGAAGTGGATTCCATCACCCATGAGATCATTCTTTCTTTTTTGGGCCGGGTGCAGTTGGAGGTTGTTTCCGCTTTGCTGTCGGAAAAATACAAGCTTGAAACAGTGGTAAAGGAACCCTCCGTCATTTATATGGAGCGGCCGCTCAAAGCAGCCAGCCACACCATCCATATCGAGGTGCCGCCCAACCCGTTTTGGGCATCCATAGGACTGTCTGTTACACCACTCTCGCTTGGCTCCGGTGTACAATACGAGAGCCGGGTTTCGCTGGGATACTTGAACCAGAGTTTTCAAAACGCTGTCAGGGATGGTATCCGTTACGGGCTGGAGCAGGGCTTGTTCGGCTGGAACGTAACGGACTGTAAGATTTGCTTTGAATACGGGCTTTATTACAGTCCGGTCAGCACGCCGGCGGACTTCCGCTCATTGGCCCCGATTGTATTGGAACAGGCATTGAAGGAATCGGGGACGCAGCTGCTGGAACCTTATCTCTCCTTCATCCTCTATGCGCCCCAGGAATACCTTTCCAGGGCTTATCATGATGCACCGAAATACTGTGCCACCATCGAAACGGCCCAGGTAAAAAAGGATGAAGTTGTCTTTACTGGCGAGATTCCCGCCCGCTGTATACAGGCATACCGTACTGATCTGGCCTTTTACACCAACGGGCGGAGCGTATGCCTTACAGAGCTGAAAGGATATCAGGCCGCTGTCGGTCAGCCGGTCATCCAGCCCCGCCGTCCAAACAGCCGCCTGGACAAGGTGCGCCATATGTTTCAGAAGGTAATGTAAAGATACATAATCGTCAAGACGGCAACAATCAGAAGTTATGGAGGGTAACAATGGAATATAGTAAGGAAGATTTAATGGAAGCAAAAAAGCAAATTTGGGGAGTGGGAGAGAACATGGGAACAGAGGAAAGTAAAAAAATCTGGGAGGAGAACGCACAATTTTGGGATAATGCAATGGGTGACGAATCTAATGAATTTCACAGAGAGGTAGTGCGTCCCAAAGTAACGGAACTTCTATCTCCTAATCCTGCGGATTACATTTTGGATATTGCGTGTGGCAATGGAAATTATTCTTCGTATCTTGCACAAAGAGGCGCTTCGGTTGTCGCTTTTGATTACAGCAAAAAAATGATAGAATTGGCTAAAAGACGGCAATCACAATATGCAAAACAAATTGAATTTTGTGTGGCGGATGCGACCGATAGAAAAAGTATATTAGAATTAAAAAGAAATCGAGCCTTTACGAAAGCAGTTTCTAATATGGCAATTATGGATATTACGGATATTGAACCACTTCTTATGGCTGTTTATGAACTGTTGCAGGAAAGCGGAATTTTTGTCTTTGCAACGCAACACCCTTGTTTTGTCACGTTGACTGAAAAATATATGACACCGCACAGTTACTATGATATAGCGATTGAAGGGCAACCGAAAGAGCAGATTTATTATCATCGTTCCATACAAGATATTTTTAACCTTTGTTTTAGAGCTGGATTTGTCATTGATGGATTTTATGAAGAATGTTTTAAAACCAACAAAGAAATTCCTATGGTAATGATAGTAAGGCTTAAGAAGGTAAAACGTGATAGCTTAAAATAAATTCTAGTTTGTCGGTACGAAGAAAAAGGTAAAATACTGTAGTGATAAGATTAGCGGTCAAGGCGAGAG
>NZ_KE992750.1:0-2479 GCF_000466465.2 Clostridium sp. KLE 1755 | reverse complement strand
GCCCTGTCCCCTGCCCCCGAACCCTCAGACTCCTCCCCCTCTTCCATATTTTGTATTTTTTACATGGTATAATTGGCAGGAATTGTGAGAATTCTCTTTAGTAGAAAATGAGAGCAGGAGGATTCGGCAATGGCACTGAATAAGGTGGAAATATGCGGGGTAAATACTTCAAAGCTTACGGTGCTTACCAATGAAGAAAAAACGCAGCTGTTTGAGCGGATAAAAGAAGGGGATGAGGAAGCCAGACAGCAGTATATCAAAGGAAACCTGCGGCTGGTGCTCAGCGTGATCAAACGGTTTTCCAACAGCAATGAAAATGTGGACGATCTGTTCCAGATAGGCTGTATCGGACTGATCAAGGCCATTGACAACTTTGACTCCACGCTGAACGTGAAATTCAGTACCTATGCGGTTCCCATGATTATCGGGGAAATCCGGAGATTCCTGAGAGACAACAACGCCATTCGTGTGAGCAGATCACTGAAGGACACGGCTTACAAGGCAATTTACGCAAAAGAAAACCTCATGAAGCAAAACCAGAAGGAACCCACCATTGCCGAAGTGGCAACGGAAATCGGGATTCCCAAGGAAGACGTTGTGTACGCCCTGGACGCCATCCAGAATCCCATGAGCCTTTATGAGCCGGTCTACACCGACGGCGGCGACACCCTCTATGTCATGGATCAGATCAGCGATAAAAAAAATAAAGAAGAAACCTGGGTGGAGCACCTTTCCCTCAGTGAAGCCATGAAAAAACTGAACGACAGAGAATATGAAATCATTTCCCTCCGCTTTTTCGAAGGGAAAACCCAGATGGAGGTAGCGGAAATCATCGGCATTTCCCAGGCCCAGGTGTCAAGGCTTGAAAAAAACGCCCTCAAGGTGATGAAAAATTACCTCAGCGCCTGAAAACCGCCCGATTGAAAACTGTGACCGAAAAAATGAAAAAGCATATAATAACAGTAAAAGACCACGCGCCAAGCGGACAGGGAGACGGATATGCTTTTTTCAGAGCTGAAATGCAAGGAAGTCATAAATCTCAGAGACTGCAGAAAGCTGGGACATGTGACGGATTTTGAATTCGACCAGTGCAGCGGCTGCATCTGCAAACTGATCGTACCCGGCGGAGCCAAATGGAAATCCTTTTTTTCCTGTGACACGGATCATGTAATCTGCTACAACGATATCAAGCAGATCGGCCCCGATATTATAATTGTAGATTTGCCGGAATAACCCGGCTGAAAAAAGACGGACAAAAAACACCCATGCCCGTCTTTTTTTGCGCCCAAAAACGCTGTTCCTGCGCACAATATCCGAACACCAGTTCCTAAGTTGACATAAAACCAAACCTTCGTTATAATAAGTAAAAATAAAGTGCCTTTTTGCGGGCATTCGGAGGTTTAAATTATGAAATGTCCATTTTGCGGCCACGACAACACAAGAGTCATCGACTCCAGACCTGCTGATGAAAACAACTCCATCAGAAGACGCCGCGTATGCGATGAATGCGGCAAACGCTTCACCACCTACGAAAAGATAGAAACCATTCCCCTCATAGTCATCAAAAAAGACAACAACAGGGAAACCTACGACCGATCCAAAATAGAAGCCGGCGTACTCCGCGCCTGCCACAAAAGACCCGTCAGCGCCAACCAGATCACACGCCTGGTAGACGAAGTGGAAACAGAGATCTTTAACAAGGAAGAAAAAGAAATCCCCAGCCAGGTCATAGGCGAACTGGTAATGGACAGACTCAAAAGCCTGGATGCCGTTGCCTACGTCCGTTTTGCCTCCGTATACAGGGAATTCAAAGACATCAACACCTTTATGGATGAACTCAAAAAAGTAATCACCACAAAATAAGAAAGAGAAAACCATGACCGAAGAAAAAAAACAAAAACTCACCGCCGCCAGGGCAAAAGTAGACAAAGCCAATAAATGGAGACTGACCTTCCTCTTCATAGCCGTCCTTTTCCTCCTCTTCATCTTTTTCGGCGGCAAATTCTTCGAACAGACCCCCTGGTTCCAAACCGCAAAACAATGGATCTACTTCATCACCGGCTGGGACCTGATTTTCGTCCTCATCAGCACCCTCATCCAATTCTACTTCACCATTAAATACAACAAAATCGTAAAATCCTAAAAAAACCTATATTCCAATACAACACTACAAAAAATCCTCCGTGCCGCCCAGGCCACAGAGGATTTTTTTCAACGTTCCATTTCAACGCCCTTTTCCTTTCTATTTCGTAACTATCCGCTGCCCCTCACAATTACAGCTAAAATCCATCCCAAATCTCCTTTGGCGACATATTTTAGCCCTCCTGAATCCCTTTCTTACGATCAGCGCAAACCGCTTTCCTGCTGAACAGTTACTCTATATTCTATTACAACAATAAATACAACAATAAAATTTACCGCATGAGCCATAATACGTAGAGCGCTGCGAGCCATCCCGTCTCTGTTTTGGGGGCCGGAC